>CAZFKA010000047.1:6122-15948 GCA_964519155.1 uncultured Bifidobacterium sp.
GGGGAATTGGGCTGCTGATTTCCCCCCTGCGGCATGTTTTTATTATTTTCTTCCATGTATTTTTTTTCAATTATTTTTTAGGTGCTTCTTCCTTATGCTCTTTCCGTTCCGCATCCTGCCAAAGGTCTTCGAGATTGTAAAAGCCACGCATATCAGTCATCATACAATGCACCACCACATCGATATAGTCGATAAGGATCCACTTTTCACCTTGTTTACCTTCAAACTTATAGGGTTTTTCCGCACAACGCTCCAACACTCTTTTTTCGACATTATCTGCAATGGCCTTGAGCAGATTCGGGTTGCCGGCTTCACAAACAATAAAAAAATCGGCCACGGCTTCAGGAATTTTTTTCAGGTTCAGCGACACAATTTCTTCTCCTTTTTTTTCCTGTATGGCTTCAACGATGGTTTTAATGATTTTGCTGTTTGTGGTGAGTCTGGCTTTATGTTTGCTTTTTACTTCGGTCACTGCTTTCAAGTATAGAAAATATTTTTTTAGTGTTTTGAGAATCGTTTAATTTACAAATCTAAAACAAAATTTGCTAATGCAACAAAATTCGGCTTTCGGTGAAACCATCATCGAGTTGAACGAGATTGACAGCACCAACAACTATGCCATGCGCCTTGTGAATGAAGGAATGGCAGAGCATGGACTGACGATCAGGGCCGATTTTCAAACACATGGCAAAGGACAACATGGAAATGTATGGCTTGCTGAAGAAAGTAAAAACCTGCTTTGCTCTGTAATACTCGATACTAAAGGGTTTGAGATCGAACAACAGTTTCTGCTCAACTGCCTGACCTGTATTTGCATCACCGAAGTATTGATGCAACAATACAATATCCCAAATGTCAGTATTAAATGGCCAAATGACATTTATGCAGGAAAACGCAAAATAGCGGGTATCTTGATTGAAAACAGTATCCGTGGCACACAGTGGACCAATGCGGTGGTGGGTATCGGGTTGAACGTGAATCAGGAAGAATTTTCGCACCTCGTAAGCGCTACTTCTATGAAAATTGAGTTGGGCAAAGATCTTAAAATCAACCTGATACTGAAGCAGTTGCTGAAAAAAATGGCCGTGTTATTGTCTGTTTTTAAACGTACACCGGTACAACTGCTTGAAACCTACAACAGTTATTTGCTCAATATCAGCCGCGAAATACAGTTTATTAAAAAGTACGAACTTAAAACCGGTGTATTACGACAAGTGAACGCTCAAGGGCTCATTGAAATAGACGAAACCATTGCCGGTAAGGTCAGCACGAAAAAGCCCAAGGCTTACAAACATAAGGAAATTGAACTGGTGGTGGGTTAATACGCCTCAAAGACCATTGATAGACAAGCCAATCTGGAAAGGTCTTACATTTTCAGGTCCACTGCCGACCTTAAACAAATTGCCGATACTGTATTGTCCATACAACGAAAAATTGCCGTAACCCAAACGCATCGTAGCAGAGTATCGGATAGATTCAATATATCGTTTGGTGCTTACTTTATCAATGATGGGCTTGTTCAGATAGGTACGTTTGCCTTTGGTATGCGACGATATCAGGGCGCCTACTTTTAAACCAAGTGCTGCTTTGAAACCTTTGTTCCGGTTTTCTTTATTCCCAAAAAAACGCAACTCAAAAGGGGCTTCCAGATAAGCCGTAGTGAGTTTATATTTTTTATAATCGATACTTTCCGGAATGAATTTTATATACTTGTCGGTATCCGAAAGCGTAGCCTGCTGGTTTTTCAGGTAAATATTACTGACACCGATACCGGCCCCGGCTGCAAAACTGAAGTTTGACTTCGCTAACGGGAAATCATAACAAAGATAGGCGTTAAACGCCCGGCCTACACCGCCGATTTTAATGCTGTCAGGCGCGCCGTTCCAGCCTTCATATCCAAACTGTATCATGACATAATCGCGCGAGGGCATTTCGTAATTCGATTTTCCGGCATTATTGCCACTCGTTTGCGCCTGACTTTCGGTGATGGTGAATAAGGCCAGGAGCGCGAAGAAATACTTAGTCATAAAAGGTAATTGGGCGCAAATATATTCATTCAAGGTTATAACAAAGCGTTAAAAAGAAATTTCGCTGCCCACTATCGTTCAAAAGCAGACATGACCACTTATCAAGTTGTGGAGAGGGATTTGCGGCAAGATTGTAACTTTACTTCCTGATGAGGTTATCAAAATATCTGCTGTTTCAGGCTTTCGGATGGGTCAGTTATGCCCTGTTCAATATCTATGTGGCCTATATTAACGAAGATCTCAGCTATACCACTTTTTATGTAAATCTGCTGATCATTTTGTTTGGCTTTTTGAGTACGCATATCTACCGAAACTATATTGTTCGGCACGCCTGGATGCAATTGGACACCGAAAAACTTATTCGCTATGTACTGCTGGCAACCGCTGTGCTGACCGTGTTGTACAATATCATTTATCACAGCATTTTGTACATCATGCATTTGGGAGTAAAAGATCCGCGTGAATTTGTGGTAACCATGATTACGGTGTATGTACTGTTTGCTATCTGGAATTTGTTTTACTTTACCTGGCAATACCTTGAAAAAAACCGCAGAATACTGATCGACACCCTGAAAATGGAATCGTCGCTGAAAGATCTGGAGATCAAAACCATTCGTTCGAATCTACAACCACATTTTATCTTCAATTCGCTCAATAGTATCAGGGCATTGATAGACGAAGATCCCGAGCTTGCCCGTGATGCCATCACCAGGATTTCGAATATCCTCAGAAATACCATTACCAAACAAGACGCTACTGATACACTCGACAATGAATTGGCACTTGCCGAAGATTATCTCGCGCTCGAAAAGATCAGGTTTGAAGAACGACTACATTTTACTAAAAAAATTGCAGAGGAAACATTGGATGTACAAATTCCAACCATGATGTTGCAGACCCTGATTGAAAATGCGATCAAACATGGTATATCCAATTTAGAAGCCGGAGGAGAGATCAGTCTGGACACAAGTATTGCAAACGGGATGTTGCAGATAAAAGTCATCAACGATATCAATCCGGCGCAGATCCGTAATGAGGAAAATAGTTTGGGATTTGGCCTGAGTAGCAGTCGGCAACGACTAAAGTTATTGTATGGCGAAAAGGCTTCACTCCTATTAAGCTTCGAAAAAGCAAGAGCTGTGCTGACCGTTTGCCTGCCCGTTCATCCGGGTTAGCCCGCAATATATTTAAATACGCCACAAAAAGACATATATACAAATTCTCAATTTAAAATTCACACGCTATGATCAAAACCATCCTTGTCGACGATGAACGTCTTGCCCGAATCGAACTTCGGAAATTGCTCAAAGAATTCCCCGAAATCGAGATTATTGATGAAGCCGTCAACGTAGCGGACGCTCAGGAAAAAATTGAAACCCTGCAACCGCAATTGGTCTTTCTCGATATACAGATGCCTGGCGGTAAAACCGGCTTTGATTTGCTTGAGCAACTCGAATACACCCCAAAAATTGTGTTTACGACAGCCTATAATGAGTTTGCCATCAAAGCGTTTGAATACAATGCACTCGACTATTTGTTGAAACCCATTGAACACAAACGCTTGCATGATGCGGTGCAAAAAGTGAAAAAGCAAATCGATCACGATCACCATATTCAAAAAAATAAGCTGGGTGACGACGATCAGGTTTTTGTAAAAGACGGCGAACGATGTTGGTTTGTAAAATTGCGGGAGGTGCGTTTGTTTGAGTCGGTAGGCAATTATGCAAAAGTGTTTTTCGGAACCAACAAGCCCCTCATTCTCAAGTCGCTGAATGCATTGGAAGAACGTCTGGATGAGAAGATCTTTTTCAGAGCCAATCGCAAACATATTATCAACCTGCAGATGATACAAAAGATCGATAGTCATTTCAACGGCGGATTAAAGGTAACGTTAAGCGGAGGCGAGGAAATAGAAATTTCGCGTCGACAAGCCGTGAAGTTCCGCGACAATATGAGTTTATAAATTTTCAGATTTTCATAATAAGAAATTTTTATCCGATACCACATCCGCGCTATATTTTTCAGTACATTTGTCACTCACCAAAAAACTAAAACATCATGGGACTTTTTTCTTTCATCAAAGAAGCAGGCAAAAAAATATTTAAAAGCCACGACGAAGAAATGGCAGCTAACCCGAACGCGCAACCTGATGTAATTTCACAAAACCAGAAGGATGCCGTACGTCGCTATATCGACAATGTCGGATTAAATATCAGCCATTTTGATTTTACCCTCGACGGCAACGGTAAGCTCACGCTCAGCGGCGAATGCGCCACACAAGCCGATTACGAAAAGGTTGCCCTCACCGCAGGAAATATCGCCGGTGTGGCCGAAGTCGATAACAATATGACGATTGCCGCCCCACCTTCAGAAGCCGAAGCGGCCAAAGAAACAAAATACTATACGGTTGAAAAAGGAGATACCCTTTGGAAAATTGCCGAAACAAATTATCAGGACGGTAGTAAATATCCCGTGATATTTGAAGCGAACCAGCCCATGATCAAAGACGCTGACGAAATATATCCCGGACAGGTATTGCGTATTCCCGCTTTATAGGGTTGTTTGCCTAATGGCGACCCTTTTTTTGCCTGGCAGACAAACGGTAAAAATTTCACAAAAAAAATATTGACGGCAACAGGCTGTTGGCTATGTTCTATTTTTGATTACACATTTTCAACAACTATGGCCCTCATTACATTTCCTGCACGTTGGCGAAAACGTATCGCTCGTGTACTTTTGTGTCTGACCGCAGCGGCGGCTATTAGCCTGTATGTTTGCAACAAAATCATCGTTACACAAACCAAAGGTAAACTCTACGGGGACATCCATACGATACCGTCGAATAAGGTCGGAATACTGTTGGGAACATCCAAGTATATCGGCAGTGGATTTATCAACCGCTATTATCAATACAGGCTTGATGCCGCCGCAGAACTGCTTAGGGCGGGAAAAATTAAATATCTGGTGTTGAGTGGCGACAATGGCCGCAACGACTACAATGAACCGGAGCAAATGCGTGCCGATCTCATCAGAGCGGGTATTGATTCAACTGTTTTGTTTTTAGATTATGCCGGATTTCGAACTTTCGATTCCATGATACGGCTACGGGAAATTTTTGGACAAAGCTCCGTTACCGTCATTTCTCAGCGGTTTCACAATGAGAGGGCGATCTATATTGCTTCACGGCTCCATATCAACGCCATCGGCTACAATGCCCGCGATGTACATTTTGCCGGAGGATTCAAAACCATGCTTCGCGAAAAACTGGCCAGGGTGAAAGTGATCCTCGATTTTTTAATGAATATTCAGCCCCGATATCTGGGCGATCCGGTGAAGATACCGGCCTAATGCATAACCCGCAAAGACGATTTATACACTTGCCTGCATGGGTACTTCCATCAGCAGTAAAAAAGTGTCTGCGGTAAAATTGAAAGATATTTTTTTGGCGTCTTGCAACGCGAGTGCATCCCGCTTACCTAAATTGAAATCGAGGATATCTACCGCACCACTGATCACAAATACAAATACGCCATTGCCTTCTCGTTTTACTTCATAACTGCTGTATTGGTCTTTTGTGAAATTGCCCAGATAAAACCAGGCATCCTGATGGATCCAGGTGCCTTCATCATCGCGGTTTGGAGATACGATCTGTACCCAATTATCTTTGGTTTTATCCAGATCGTAACTGATTTGATCGTAACGGGGAGGCACATTCCTGATTTTCGGAAATATCCAGATCTGCAACAAACGGACGGCTTCTGTGCGGCTGTGATTAAACTCGCTGTGGGTGATTCCACTGCCGGCACTCATTACCTGTATTTCACCATACCGTATCGTACCATGATTTCCCATACTGTCTTTATGTTCGAGTGTACCCGAAAGTGGAATGGTAATGATTTCCATATTGTCGTGCGGGTGTTGCCCAAAGCCCATACCCGGTGCAACGGTATCGTCGTTGAGTACACGAAGCGCCCCAAAATGTGTTTTTTCGGGATCGTAATAACCGGCAAAACTAAACGAATGCCAGGCGTCCAGCCATCCATGATCGGCATGACCTCTTTCTGATGCTTTATGTAAAATCGTTTTCAAATGCTGGTGGTTTATTGTAAACAAAAATAAGGTCTTTTTCTTTAATGTTCAGGTTGGGGCACCCGTCAACAACTTTCTATACGGTTTTATCCTTTACAACAAGCTTGTATAAGCATACATTGTACCAAAGATTTTATTTTGAGGTGGAACCGTAGCAGGACAATCAAAGTGAGGCGGGGTTAAGGGCAAAAAAAACACCCCACCCGTGCATGAAACGGGCAGGGTGCTGTGGAGGTTAGCCCAATAAAAAGAAATATTAATATATGAATCGGAAGGCTAACACAAAGTTTCTGCTGGGGGCACTCATGCCCGACGCAAAATAGCGATAGTTTCTGTCGAGGATATTTTCTACACCGGCCTGTATCTGTGCATGTTTCGCAAAGGTGACACCTGCTCTGAAATTGACGGTATACCAACTCGGTGTGCCATTCGGTGTTGCATACACTAGATTGTCTTCACCGGCAGGATTGTAATCGAATAATTTTTTTCGTCCGTTATACAAACTGTACAATTCGGTATACCAAACATGGTTGTCGTAACGAATTCCAAAGCGTCCGGTCACCGGAGGAATATGATCGAGCGGTACGAGTACCGTGTCGTTGTTGAAACGGCCATACGTATAATTAATCGAACCCGATAAGGAGAAATGCAGCAAAGGACGATAAATAGCAGCAACACCGCCGCCATAAATAAAGGCTTTCGATTTATTTTGACTGGCGTATACCGCTGTAAGATTGCCATCGTACAGCACAGAATCTTGTCCGTTGTAGGTAAAGCGATCGGTAACAATAGCATTGCTGAACAAAGTATAAAATCCATAGGCGTCAATATCGATCACTCCATCATTATAATGCACACCTACATCGGCATTGCGGGTATACTCAGGTTTGAGATCAGCGTTGGGTACCATCAAGCGTTGTCCGGATACAGACTCAAATACTTTGGCCATATCATCGAAATTAGGTGAACGAAAACCACTGGAAAGGTTAGCGCTCAAACGCAAGTCGTCGGTAGGCATATAGGCAATACCCAGGTTTCCGGTGAGGGCTTCATTGGTTTGTGATAATTCAGTATACGGCAATCGAAACTGTATAGCCGTATCAACCAATGTCGATTTTAATGTGGTATAATTAAAACGCAATCCGTCGTTCAATACCACACGGTCATCATCGAGTTTGAGAATATGTTGGTAGAAGAGTCCGAAGAGATTCATATTATTGTTTCCATCAGGATACCGTGTATCGATTTTAGCTTGCACGCCTGTTTGAATATCTTCTTTAAACGCCGTCGATTTTAGAAAGTTGAATTGAGCATCCGTACCGAGTGTAAATTCATTGATATCATCTTTGTGTCGCATCGCAAAATTATACCCCATCACATTGATTTTTTCGGTGCGGTGATTCAGCGCCGTTTTTTTGAAACTTCTGTTGTGCCGACTTTCTTCCCAAAACTGATGACTGAGGTTGAACATGATCTCATTAAAAAAGCCGGGTAATTTATAAGCATCAAACTGGTAGGCCATCAGGGTACGAAATTGTGGTCCGTAATACCATTCAGCATTTTTGGCAATGCCTCCCGAGGTTTCGGTCAGCCGGTCGTAACGCGGGATATCGGTAGAGTTGGATACTTGCAGGTTGATACCATGTTTTACATGTTTACCTTGCAGGATACTGAATTTCTGCAGAAAGTCGAATTGGCTGTAGCCTGTTGCCACTTGTTTATACGGATCAGGATTGGGCATCATGGAATCGACACCATTGATACGCTCAACAATAAATTTTTTCTTCCAGAGATTGGTGATACTGTCGACACCGTTTTTGCCTTGCACCAGGTCTTCAAATTGCGAAAAGGTGAGTTGGGTCAAAGAAGCAAAACGATTGTTGCCAAAAGTGATACCGACACCGGCTGTTTTTTCCTGGTTCGCCGTTGCGTAGCGCACCATGGCATTGGCCCCCGTTACCTCAAATTCGCGTGAGCGGGCAAACTTAGGGTCTTTTGTTTTCAGCAAGATCACGCCTCCGAGGGCATCACTGCCATGTATTGTTGAGGCGGGTCCGTTCAACACTTCAATTTGTTGCAAAGCATTGTTATCGACGGCAATAATATTTTGCAGATGTCCGGCACGGAAAATGGCATTGTTATAGCGAATACCGTCGATACTGAGTTGAATACGGCTGGCCTCAAATCCTCTGATCACAGGGCTTCCGCCACCCTGCTGGCTTTTTTGTACAAATATTTTTCCGGTATTGCTCAATACGTCGGCAGCGTTTTGCGCATTCATTTGCCTGATGTCGTTGGCTGTGATGACATCAATTTTCTGCACAACATTTTTTTGTTTTTCGGCAAATTTGTTGGCCGAGATAACTACACCGTTGAGGCTGACATTTTTGATGGAATCTTTTTGGTCGTTGGTTTGGGTTTGTGCACGGGCTACACTAAATGTGGTGCCGGCAAGAATGAGCAGATAGATCTTTCGTTTCATTTTTTGTGGGTATGTATTTGAATAAATTTGTTTCATTTTTTTGCAGGTACAGACCAATGTCAACTAGTCTGCTGAAAAGCAGATCCTGGCAATGACAATGATCCCTGTTTGTATACAGGAAAAGGTTGGAAGTAGAAAGCAGTAAAAAAATTTAGACCTGCGGAGGAGGGCTGTCTATATCGTGAAATGGGAAATGATAATCAGCCGATAGGGCCAATTGATATTCCGATGGGCTAAGGGTACGCATAGCGTTTTCGGATTCGGGGACCTGTTCAAAAAAAAGCAGTTGTTGATGCTTGTCCGTTTTTTTTGTGGCGTCTTTTTTTTGACTTTCATGGGTGTCGGCCAGTATCTCATCTTCTTCGTGATCGAAATGTCCACAAACCATTACTTCGTTACCAACGACTTTCACTGATTTGATATCGAACATCTGATTACCGATTTTTACTTCGTCATCGCCATGTTTCTGGGTCTGTTGCCATTGGTCGGCAGTAAAGCGCAATACGATCAATGCATGCTCCGTTTCTTTTTCAAGGATATGATGTTGTATCAGCCGCCACACGTTTAGGTTGAAAGCACATTGCACACTCATAAACAGGATTAACAAAAAGTTGGCGATTATCTTTTTCCCGTGATGCAATTTGAAGCTGCGCTTTACGTTTACACAAAGATAGACGCAAATTATCTTTTTTTATAAGAATTTCCGGCTTTCAGCTAAACATTTCAAGCAAAGCACGCGTCTATTGAAAACAGTTTGACCTCATTTTTTTTTAAACACACACTTATGAAAAGAAATTTGTCTACGGGGCTGTTGATCTTCAGTATTTTGTATGGCCTCATCATCATGTGCCTGTTTTCGTGCAACCATAAAATTTGTGTGGCGAAGCAACGGCCCGATTGCTATTGCACCCAGCAATACGACCCCGTTTGCGGTTGTGATGGTAATACCTATGGAAACGCTTGTATGGCAGATTGTGCGAATATTGAGGTAGTATACAAAGGGAAATGTAAATGAGCTTGGCCATTTGAGTTTAATACGAACCTATTGAGATGCCTGCCAGTCGGGCAGACTGGTGAGGCTGAGAGCAAGAAAGTAGTGATTGAGTAAAATGTATGAACAATGGAATTACAATACAGGCACGAGGAGGCAAACGCATAATGGCAAAGCGGAAATTTTGCTCACTCACCGCTGACAAATACCGTCATAATCAATCGGTTTTTATACCAA
>CAZFKA010000048.1:0-5332 GCA_964519155.1 uncultured Bifidobacterium sp.
GGCGATGAAGAGTCTGGAAGACCTGAATCCCCAACCGGGACGTGCCACCAACGCACAAATCATGTTTCTGGTGTTACATACAGTGGACTGACATTGATACCGCTCTCTATTATTGCACTTCGCAGTACCGGAGGAGATGCTTATCATTCAGCCGAGCCCGCTTCTATTTTTATCCCTTGTGTACTCGCGACAGTAAGCGCCACTATTGCGAGTGTTATTGTGGTGGGTATTAAACAACGACTAAAGTTCGATTCTGTTTTATTTGCCTGGATCGGTGGTTTACTGGCTTTGGTACTCGGTATATTGTTTTTAATTGCACAATTGCCGGATGAAGCCAAAAACAATGTTTCCAAAATTTGGGGCAATCTTATCTTACTCGCGATCATTGTCGGTATTGTGATGGGAGGACTCTGGAAAAAAATCAATGTATTTGATGCCTTTATCGACGGTGCCAAAGAGGGTTTTGACGTGATCCTGAAAATACTACCTTACCTCGTGGGAATGCTGGTATCGATTCAGATCTTTCGCGACAGCGGCGCATTTACCTATGTGATCGATTTTTTCAAATATCTTTTTTCCGCTATGGGAGCAAACACCGATTTTGTAGATGCCTTGCCGGTTGCCATCATGAAGCCTTTCAGTGGCAGTGGGGCGCGTGGCTTGCTGGTTGATATTTATGCTAATCCACAATTGGGTCCTGATAGTTTTGCCGGTCGACTCGCCAGTATTTTTCAGGGCAGTGCCGATACCACTTTTTATATCATTGCTTTATATTTCGGCAGCATCGGAATCAAAAATATCCGCTACAGCATCTGGGCGGGTTTGCTGGCCGATTTTCTGGGTGTAATTGCGGCCATTATCATTGGGTATATTTTCTTTCACTGATCGGATATTGCTGATAAAACAATTACTTTGCAGCGTTTTTCGCTTTGGCTATGAAGAAGTTTTTTTTGATCAGGCAATACCTCAACTATCTGTGGTCGGCTCGTACCGCGCATGGTGTACATTCGCCTTTTGTGTTTGCCTTTATCAATGATGTACTGAAAGACAAAAGGCATTTTTATGCCTTCGACGAAATCAAGGCCTTGCGAAACCAAATGCTGGCCGATAAAACGCTGTTGAAAATTGATGATTTTGGTGCAGGATCGCATAAGCAAAATCAATTGCAACGGAAGGTTTGCGATATCGCTGCAACAGCCGGCAGAAATGAAAAATTCGGTAAATTATTATTCCGCATTGTCGATCATTATAAGCCACGGCAAATACTTGAGTTGGGTACTTCTATGGGCCTGGGAACGGCTTATCTGGCACTGGCCAATCGAGAGGCAACCGTTACAAGTATTGAAGGGAGTGTTGACATCGCCACACAGGCAGCCAAACATTTTCAATTATTGCAAGCCGATAATATCCGGCAGCTTACGGGGAATTTCGACGAAGTATTGCAAAAAATACTCGAGGATCTGCCACAGCTTGATCTTTTTTTTGTGGATGGCAATCACCGTAAAGAACCCACCTTGCGTTATTTCAAACAAGCCTTGCCTTTTTTGCATGAGCAGAGTATAGTGATCTTTGATGATATCCACTGGAGTAGAGGCATGCATGAAGCCTGGACTGAAATCTGTGCCGATGAACGTGTCAGACTTTCTATTGATCTGTTTTATTTTGGGATCGTTTTTTTTCAAACCTCTTTTAAGGTCAAGCAGCATTTTGTGTTGCGATATTCATGAGTCGAGAACGCACCTTTTCCTAATTATATAGAGGATAACAACTCATCCATTTTCCTTCCTGAAAAATAAAGACAATAGACATGCCACAATCGGTTTTCCCGATGCGCCGATGACCAATGCGCGGAGTTTGATTCACATAGGCCTGTTCTAATTTTTCTGTAAGGATATCAAGAGTCCATTGACGGGGAAAAAGGGTTGAGCTTCTTTTTTTACTTACCCAGGCATTGGTATGGGGATGACGGATATCAATACGGGCTTCCCATACACCGTGTTCGTTTGCCGGCCCGATCATTTCTGCAATGCGATGCCGTGCAGTCTGAAAGAAATGAATGCCTTTGCTGTTGCCCTTTTCAATTTCTCCGCTGCTGATATGGGTAAACACTTCAGGGAGTCGCATAGCAAACTCCTCGCGAAGTCTGTCAGCATCTGAATTGGATAGTGTGTTTTTCAAGTGAATATTTGCCGGGCAAAGATAAGGAAAACTACAGGCCTTTTCTGCGTATGGAAAATGCCGCTAAGGACAGCCTTAAGTAATAATGTTGCCAAAAGCAGATGTACAATTTTACTGCTGGTTTGTTTTGTTGTGCAGTTTTTCAGCTTCAGTTAGGTTTAATTATAAATGTAATCATAATTTTTTTTCAACAGAATCGTTGACAGTGGTGAACACACCGAGATGTTTATTTGTTATGTCGTTGTACAAAAAATGAACAAAAGCAAGATTTTAAAAAATGTCCTGAATTAAAATTGATTGTTGACAGGGGTGACGCTGAATGGTTGCAATTGTCCCAAACAATGCTTAGTATTGACGGCAATTATTCCTAAATTGTAAATCAAAAGGCTATGAAAAAGAAATTGATGTTAATGGTGTTTGTTGCGTTGACAGGATATATTCAACTGAACGCACAAACCCTCAACGAAATACTTAGTAAACACGTGACAGCCATCGGTGGCAAATCCGTGATTGAATCTATCACCAGTCAACATTGGCAAATTGAGTTATCGGTCATGGATACTAAAATGAATATAGATGCGACCCTGCTTGTGGGGAAAGCTTACAAAAGTGTTGCAACCTCGGATGTATTTGTCGGAGAAATTGTGCAATGTGTGAAACCCGGTAGCGGTTGGACCATCAATGCTCTTCAGGGACAATTATCGCCAGTACCCATGCCTGAAAAGCAGGTAAAGGAATCGCAAGATGTACTCTATGTCGGCGGCGCATTGGTGAATTATCAAAAAACAGGAAGTAAACTCAGTTTAGTGGGTAAAGTGAAATACGAAGGATTTGATGTATACAAAATCAAACTGATCCGAAAGGATGGCACAATCAATTACTTTTATATAGATGCCAAAGATTTTTATTTGATCAGACAAGAGGTGATCGATAAAGCAGATGGAAAAGAAATGTTGATGGCAACAATGTATGCAGACTATCAACGTGAGGGCAACGGATTTGTGATGCCGCACACCATCAGCAATATGATCGGTGAAACGAACGGTTCAACCATATCTATAAAAGCGGTGGAATTTAATCAACCCGTGGATGAACGTATCTTCGATCGTACAAATTACTAAAAAGGAATCATCAGATACTGAACAGTTTTTTTCGAAAGCAGAACAGATAGAGTAGTGTGGTAGCTGTCATCAACAAAATAAAAAATCCGAAATAATTCGCACCGGTCAAACCGGCCAGCAAGCCATTGCGACTGATGCTGCTGTTGATGAGGGAAACCAAATAATTGCCCAGTGAAATAGTGAGTAACCAAAAAGACATAATGGTACTTTTCATTGATGCGGGTGCCGATGCATAAGCATATTCAAGCCCTGTGAGATAAACAAGTATTTCGGCTACAGTCAACAGAAAGTAAGCAAGTATCTGCCACGCGACTGATGGTGCCTGCCCCTGATCGACTTTTACTTGTAAAAAATAAATGATGACAAAGGAAACAAGCAGGATGATAAAGCCGGAAGCAATTTTCAGATAAACACCCGGCAACATGCCTTTTTTTTCAAGCCAGGGATAAAATATATTGCTCATAAAGGGTGTCAATAAGAGAATCATTACCGGATTGGCAGCCTGCACCTGTTGCGGCAATAAGGTACATCCCAAAATATGCAGATCAAGTTTGCTGGCTTGTATCACCCATTCAGACGTACTTTGGTCGCTCAACATCCAATAGACCGGCACGAAAGCAAATAAACTCAGCACTTTCCATACTGCAAAGACCGCATCTACAGCCGTGGCCGTAAATTTTTCCTTCGCCAGTTGTTTCGCTTTCTTTCCGGTCAACAAATCGGGCAGATGACGCAGCAGATACAAATTGATTCGAACAAAATTTTCTTTCGGGAAACCACTTGGTTGTAACCGTACATATTTTTTTCTTCCCCAAAAGAAAACAAAAGTAGCCAGTAGCATCAAAGCCCCCGGAACGCCAAACGCCACCCGTGCACCATAATGATTCAACAACCAGGGAATCAGTAAGGTGGAAAAAAATGAACCGAAGTTGATACTCAGGTAAAACCAACTAAATGCTTTACTGATCATGTGTTTATTGCTGTCGTCAAACTGATCACCCACATTGGCTGAAACGCAGGGTTTGATACCCCCCGAACCTATAGCGATCAATACCAGGCCGGTCATAAATAAATCGTACTGATCGATAAATGTGGCCATCAGCAAATTGCCGATACAATACACCAACGACAGCCAAAGAATAACGGCGTACTTTCCTAAAAACCAGTCGGCGATCAATGCACCGGCAATCGGTAACAAATAATTGAGGGTAATAAAGAAATGCGTGGCTTCGTTCGCCTTTGCTTCTGCCGCAATCTGCAATGCCGGATCAGCGTGTGGATTAAAAAAGTGTGTGGCTAAATAAATGGTCAGTATGGCTCGGAGACCATAATAGCTGAATCGTTCGGCCGCTTCGTTGCCAATAATATATTTGATGGAAGACGGTATGTGGGGTGTAGCCATGTTCGTGATCTTTGTTGCAAGATCATACGGGCGCAACGTTGTTCAGCAAGCTATTCTGCAAAGCGTGTTGATTCTTCGCCAACAAGTGTTATGGCCGGGACGGGACGAATTCGGTGTATACAAACTTCCCCCTGTATCTTCAGAGCCCTTTGAATAGTTTTGCGACCGTTTCTTTGTAGTGTCTACTCATCTTCAACACAGTTGATGTATGCAGAACCACTTTGTATTCTCCATTGAAATGCGGTATAAATTCCTTCACAGCTTCAATATTGACAATATGGGAGCGATGAATACGCATAAATTGTAGTGGCGACAATTGCTGTTCAAGCGCTTGCAATGAGCCATTGATCAGGTAATTTTTTTCGGCAGTGTAAACCTTGACATAGTCTCCGGCAGATTCGAAATACAGAATGTCGGTGACCGGTATAAAAAATATTTTTCTTGCGTCTCTGATCATGACTTTTTCAAGAAAGTCGGTGCGGCTTAACCGACTCGATAAAAGTTTTTCCAGTCCGCTGAGTAGATCATTTTCATTTTTATTTTCTTTGAATAAAAGAAATCGCTGTATCGCTTTATCGAATTTTTCGCGGTCAATGGGTTTCAGCAAATAACCGATCGCGTTGAATTCAAA
>CAZFKA010000048.1:5342-15856 GCA_964519155.1 uncultured Bifidobacterium sp.
TGCATATTGTTCGTGTGCAGTAGTAAAAATAATATAGGGATTTACATGGCCGGCGATAACGTCGAGCAAGGCAAAGCCATTGAGTACGGGCATTTGAATATCGAGAAATAAAAGATCGGGTTGTAAAGAAATGATCTTTTCCGCAGCCGGTTTGCTTTTGGTCAATTTTCCCACTATACTGATGTTTGGATAGGGGAGGAGATAGGCTTCGATCACCGGAAAGGAAAGCTGTTCATCATCGATCAAAAGCGCTTTATATTTTTCTTTCATGAAAGGGGAATATTGATTTGTGCAATAATCTGTTGCTGATCTTCATACAATTCAAGCGTAGCCTTGTCGCTATAGTAGCGTTGCAATCGCGACACCACATTCGATAAACCAATGCCCAAGCCATGTTGTATTGGCGTCGTTTGCAAGGTGCCGGTATTGGTCAATTGAATTACGAGATACTGTTGGGCAATTTTGCTGCAAAGATGAATATGCGTATGATGATCTGTTTGTTCGATACCATACTTCACAGCATTTTCTGCCAAAGGTTGCAGTATAAAAAACGGAACTGCTATAGACGCTGTTTGGGGATCTATATCGATCGACCAACTCATCCGTTCGGCAAATCGGATATGTTGCAAGGAGAGATATAAACCGGTTAAATTACTTTCTTCTTGCAAGGAGATAAATTCCTGTGTTTGTTTCGCTACAGTATAACGCAACAATTCACTCAATTTCGTGAGTACTTGTGCTGCCTTGGTATTTTCCTGCTGAATGATTAAGGATAAAAGCGATTGATGGATATTAAAAAGAAAGTGGGGCTGTATTTGCATTTTCAGCGATTGGATCTGCGCCAGGGCCAATTCGTATTTGAGATTTTTATTTTGCAATTCAGTCTCCATCAGGCTTTGTTTTGTGCTGTATAACGATTGCATATACACAAACAGATTGACGATACCCACCATGAGAAAATAGATAATGATATAGCCGAAATATTTATTCAAAAAAGGAATGATGAGTTCGGCGATCAAAACCCTCCGTTGATAGTAGGCTTCAGCCAATGGAGTAAGAATACTGTATTCGATGCCAAACTCAAGCGAAAGGATCAGTGTACCGATCAGTAAATGCAGCAAGACAAACCATCCGATGCGGGTATTACCGATATTGATTTTTAAGGCAAAAAAGACGATGAGCGGGGTTAACAGCAACCACGATACCCAACGCAATAAATATTGCTTTTGTTCGATGCTATCCATTACACTGGCACCGAAATAGGAAGAAGCGACAAGTTCGCTGAAATAGACCAACACCCCCAGGATAAACCAGAAGCTAATGGCACCGAGCAGAATGGCCACCCGATGTTTTTTAAGCAAATGGAAATAAGGAACAAAAGACATAGACAGTTTTCAAACCAAATATACACTCCGAAAGTGATAACGTTTTTCATCCCTTATATTTTCAAGCGGTCGCAACTTATTTCATTTTGTCGAGCAAATACAGGTAGGGACGATGATAATGGTGACGGAACAGATCGACGTTGTTTTCAGGATATATCTTGTAGTAAGCGCTATCGGGCAGCAAGACAATACTGGCTCCGGCACGTACATAATTATTGTCGTTTACATAAGCGGGCGGCCGGTAACCCGCAAGGTTTTTGATCACCATTTTCGACATCACACGGCCAAGGTATTTCTCGTATCGGGCTTGCGCTTTGCGTGCAGGACGACTCATGCGTTTAAAAATATAACGGGCCAGCAGATTTTGTGGAAATTTCAATTTCATCAACAATTTTTTTGTGTCGGTGAAAGGGCTGGTTTTATTGAAATCGCGGGTAGTTTGTACACTTAGCGGCACTTCGGGTACCCAGTCGGCTGCGTTGACCACATTATAGGCCCAGCCTTTTTGTGTGGCGGCTTCGTATTCGTAGGCAAAGTAAAGATTACCGGGTTTAGGGCCTGCGCTGCAATAGGTTTTGAAATGAATATCGGCAGGCAATTGACCCAAGTGTTGCAGTCGATACACGTAAGCGGTCAGTAGAAAAGCTATACCGCCACCCTGACTATGACCCATGATCAAAAATTCGCGAATGCCTTTTGCATACAGGGAATCGATGCGTGGTTGAATATCTTTGACCAATCCGGCCATACACAACAGCCAGCCGGCATGCACGGCAGCACGTGGATTTTGGGCCAATGAATAGGCGAACGGTTCCCGTTCATTCAGTTGCAAGGTTCCGGTGGCGGGTAGCATCGCGGCATAAAAGTTCGCCAGCCAGCTTACCGTTTGTTGGGTTGTACCGCGAATACTGATCACGGCAATACCTTTTTCATTGATCCACAGATCCCACAGATTATCGAGCCCGATTACCGGCGAACGATAGATCATTTTGTATTTCGGTTCGGCGAAACCTTTGGCATATTTAACGGAGGCGGTTGTACGTACCGACACCAGCATCAATTGACGGTATTCTTCTTTGTCGAAGCCCGGTTGGAGTCGTTGGGCCCGGGTAAAAAGAGGAAAGGCAAGAAGCATTATATAGATCAATAGAAAGCGCATAAACCCTTCAAAAGTAAGCAAAAAAAATGGGTTTGATTGAGGTGATGGCAGCCACAAAGCCAAGCGTTTGCCCACATGGATTGGCGCACTGTTTTGCCGATCGTTAGCTTATTGCAAAGCCGGAAATTGTGAGTGAATCATAAGAGAATGGCGATGGAGCCAATGAATTTTTGCATGAATTTTCGCAAAGCGAGGGCATCTAAAAATGGCCAACGTAAAATACTAATGGATAACAGCCAAGCATCTTGTTTAGTTTAGCTTGCCCCAACACACTTTATTTGCCAATCCCATTCCAATCCGCCACCTTTATCTGATGAAATAAACTGGTAGACTTTTAGGGTACAACATGGAAAGCTACAATACAATTCAATTTTTCCTTTAAGGAAGATGTGACCGCTTTGCAGCGAATAGAAAAGTGAGAGAATATAAAAGAGGAATTCTGAAACCCAATGTCCGGCCCTTATCTAATGCAAGATGGAAATTATTTTTACTGTACATTTCGCTTACTTCAGATCCTCTTCTATTATTCGTAAAAAGCCAAGTGACCTGAACAACAATTAAAATCGATACTTTTTTTTCTGCAACACTCCCGGAATCGTGCAGCCTTGCTCTTGTTAATTCATGTGTATTATGTTGACATCACGGAGCCGCTAAACGGCAATCTCATTGGGTACACAAACACCCGCCGGTAATCTACCCTGCAAAATGCTTGACTAACAAGCGGCCGGTTTATAGAAGACCACCTATCCTTTCTTTACAAACTTGGTGAGAATAACAATCGTCTGTTCATTAATCTTCCCTTCAATTTGCGCTGTATTATCTGAAACCAAACGGATACGTTTTACAATAGTTCCCTTGGCGGCGGTGAAATTTGTCCCTTTTACATTTAATGCCTGGGTTAAAATAACCGTGTCGCCGTTCTGCAGTAGATTACCAAATGCATCTTGATGTGTATCCGCTACAGCAAAAGCACTCATGGCCCATTGAACGTTATCTTCGTCAAGTTCTACCGACGAAAGAACATTATGGGCCCATTCTTCTTCTTTATAATGTTGCAATAGACGATAGCTCAACGCCTGAACGCTTGCTTCCTGATGCCAAATACTTCCTTCCAAACATCGCCAGTGATCAGCTTCGTCTTTTTTATCCATTGCGCTCAGACAACTGTCACATAACGCAACCTGATTTTCTATTTGATCGTCCTTTTTAGGGCTAACTGTGTATTCATGCGTCGCCGGTAAATTACTGCAAAGCTCGCAAAGCCCCTGACATCGTTCTGCTAATTTCTTGCTTATTGCCAAAATAAAAAAAATTTAATGCGCAAAGGTAATCAATATAAAATTGAGTTTACAGTTGTTTATAAAATGGCAGATGGCTGTACGACATTTGATTTTTTACTTTGCCGGATTGAAGCATTTCGCTAAGTACTTTATGGGGCGTTTCGCCGTTGTACCCTAAAAAAACAAACCCCTGAGACGTTTTTTTAGGGGTTTGCAATTTGATTTACTTTAAAGCCTATTTTTTTACATTCCCTTCACTGTCGAGTTCTACGACGGAGAATTGCATGGCTTCTAAAGCCGGTTTTAGTTTTTCCATATCACCTGCCAACACAATATTCATTCCCTCCAGTCGCAGCCATTTTTTGATCAGGGCATCGATCTCTTTTTTATCGATATTTTTCAGTATTTTGTTTTGTTCGTTTACATACGAAGCCGGCAGATTGTGTTTGAGAATATTCCCCAGAAAACCTGCCTTCTGAAAACCGGTTTCGTATTTACGCGCGTCGCTTTGTCCGATCGCATTTTTCATAAATTCGATTTCCTGTTGTTTGATCCCACTTTCATTATACAATTTGAATTCACGGATCACTTCTTTCAGGGCGCTGTCGGTTGCGCCTGCTTTGATACCGGACGAAAACATATAATAACCCGTATAATCATTGGCATTGAATCCGCTTCTGGCGCCATAGGTCCAGCCTTTATCTTCGCGTAGGTTGATATTTAAGCGACAGTTGAACGCGCCACCAAAAGGAAAATTCATCAATCCGCATTTGTAATATTCGCCGGTGGCATCATACTTCAAATTGGTTGTGTATCCCACACGGAATTCAGTTTGCGCTGCCTTGGTGATATTGTAAAAATAGATGGTATTGCCATGGGTCGTTTGTGGGGTAAGCACCGCCGGTAGCTTGATATCTTTTGCGGGCAAGCTTGCTAAGCGGGTCATGATGGCTTCCGCTTCTTTTGCTTCCACATCGCCGACCACTACGATACTGAGTTCTTTGCGGGAGATATTTTTTTGGTAAAAATTTTCGATGTCCGCAAGGGTAATATTTTTTACACTGGCTTCAGTGCCCGATCCGGGGTATCCTAAAAAAGATTCACTTCCATAAGCTACCCGATTATAACTATTGGCAGCCATGGTGACGGCACGTGTACGCGAATTTTTAATATTTTCCAGGGTTTGGTTTTTTAAGCGATCGAAGGTTTCCTGGCTGAATTTTGGCATCATTAATCTTTCTTCCAGCAAATCGAGTGTGGCAGTTAAATTGCTTTTGAGGCAACGTACGGTGACATTGGTTTCGTCGATATCAGCACCAAAACTGATACTGCTGCCGAGCTTATCCAGCAATACACTCATCTCTTCGGCACTGTGTTTTTTGGTATCTTCATCCATCATGTCGGTGAACAAATTCACCAGCCCTGTTTTGCTCAAATCGTTTTGTTCCATCATTCGTCCGCCTTTGAATCCGAGAGAGATCACCACTACCGGAATCTCATCGGTCTTCGACCAAATCATTTTCATATCATTTTTGGCGAAGGTCTTAAATTCGGGTACTTTAATACTCGGATTGGGTCCGGCAGGTGGGAGTAAGCTTCGGTCGAAATTGTCGATCGCTTTTACATATTTCAAATGGTCATACCCATAGTCAGGCGCTTTGTACCCACTCTGATCTACGGTATAATTATCGGGTGCTGCCCGTAGGTTTTCCATACCTTTGGTAAGTACACTCAAAATAACCATGGGTTTGTTTTCAATATATTGCTTATACACCCTGATCACATCTTCTTTGGTGAGATCGCGATAGGCTTGTTGTTCTTTTTTGATATAGTTGGCATCGCCGGTGAATGTTTGATAGGCCGCGAGACGCGAAACTTTGCCACTAACACTTTCGAGACTGTATATTTCGCGGGCTTCATGCGAACGTTTAAATTTCGCCAGATCGTCGTCGCTCACCCCTTTTTTGTCAAATTCAGCAATGGCCGCTCTGATCTCCTTTTCCATATCGGCCAGTGGGGTACCGGCTTTTGGCATCACGGTAAATTGAAAACTGCCTGCCAGTTCATCAGTAGGATTTGAACTTGACGCATTGAGTGCTTTTTGGGTTTTGACCAGCCGTTGATACAAGATAGAATTATTGTCGCCGCCCATGATTTCGGCCAGACAATCGAGTGCAGCTTCATCAGGATGCTTTGACGGCACACCGGGAAGGGCACAAACCAACATCGGTAATTTGGCATACTGATCAGTCATACTCACATAACGATCTTTGTCGATCACCGGTGCCGGTAAATCGGTTTTGTCTACGATAGGGCATTGCGGCAGCGATCCAAAATATTTTTCTACCAGCTTAACCACTTCCCGGGTATCTACATCTCCGCCGACGGTGATGACGGCATTGTTGGGGCCGTACCAGCGCAGAAAGAAATTTTTAAGGTCCTGCACATTCACACGGTTCAGATCTTCGATATACCCGATCGTCAGCCATGAATAGGGATGTCCGTAGGGAAACAAATTTTTCGACAAGGTTTCCTGTACCAAACCATAAGGGCGGTTATCATAATTTTGGCCTCGTTCGTTTTTTACTGTTGCCCGTTGCACTTCAAATTTCTGTTGGGTAACCGCATCGAGCAAAAAGCCCATACGGTCGGCTTCAAGCCAAAGCATTTTTTCGAGTTGGTTGCTGGGTACCGTTTCAAAATAGTTGGTGCGATCGCGGTTGGTGCTTCCGTTGAGTGTTCCACCCGCTTCTGTAATGATTTTAAAATGTTGCTCATCGCCTACATGATCGCTTCCCTGAAACATCATATGTTCGAAAAAGTGCGCAAAGCCTGATTTGGCGATCTCTTCGCGGGCTGAACCCACATGATAGGTGACATCCACATGACAAATCGGGTCGCTGTGATCTTCATGCACGATGAGGGTCAAACCATTGGGTAAAATATATTTTTCGTAGGGGATAATTACTTCGCCCGGTGTGCTACGTGTTATTTTTTCGAGCAATTTCGCCTGTGCAAAAACCGATGACGCGGCAAATACCCATACACAGAAGAGGAAACTTTTTTTCAGCATAAAATTGAATTGAGGGAATAATGAAAATTTGAATAAGTTGCTAAAATAACCCCTAAGTTGCGTTTATGAAAGAAGTATTTTCGTAGGGTAAACAATCGGCACATGATCGTGCCGTAAACCTTTAGCAACGGATCTGCTGCCGAAACCGGTGTTCAGTATTATTTTTTTTGCACTACATTGGTGTCGAGCATAAATACATCTTCGTTATCCGACTTCATAAAATATTTTTCGCGGGCATATTTTTCAACGGTTCCCGAATCGCTTTTGAGTGCATTTTTTTCTGCATGTAAGCGGGCCACTTCTTTCTCAAGGTAATTGATCTTTTCCTTCATTTCATTGAGTTCATTTTTTTGTCTGCGCAAAGAGATTACATCATATTGTGCAAAAAAGAAAACCCATACGATAAAGATCACCGTAATGATCAGGAATTTATTTTTCAGAAGGGAAAGAATCTGCATACCGCCGGAAATAGGAATAGTGTAAACGGCTTAGGCTTTCGCCGCAGCATTCATTTTTTTGCGCAGCGCAGTAGTCATTTCCATAGAAACGGAACTCTTGTCCATTTTCAGAATAGTGTTGCGGTCTACTTCAACGGAAATGGTTGCGTCTTCTACTTTTACTATCTTACCGTGTATACCGGCAGTAGTAACGATCATATCGCCTACATTGGTACTGTTCGAAAATTCTTTTTGTTCTTTTGCTCTTTTCATTTGTGGACGAATCAGGAAAAAATACATTACCCCGATCATACCCACCATAAATACAACATTGATCATCGGATTTTGTTTACCGTTTTCACCGACCATCAACAAGGTTTCCATTGTGCTCATTTTATCTTGTTTAATTATTTTGAATTGGGTGCAAAAGTACTGTTTTTTTTAAGAGTAGGCGGGAGTTTCTTTTTTTCGAACAAGCAATAAGGGCTCTGGCTGCGGGGTTATTTTTGCACCACTTGGGCCCTGATGACAAGGTTGTAAACGGAAGGGTTTCCATTGGTGATCACCGAAACCGTTTTTTCATTCATACCGGGTTTGCCTTGACTATTGAAACTGACCTTGATTTTGTCCGATTCTCCCGGTTTGAATGCACGACCGGGATAGTCTGCAACGGTACAGCCACAAGATGCTTTGGCTTCACTGATCAGCAGGTCGCTGTGCCCCCGGTTAGTAAACGAAAATTCGTACTGTACCACTTCACCTTCATTCAGTACCCCAAAATCATGTAAGGTATCGGTAAATGCCAGACTGCCGAGTGTAGCCACTTTGCTGCTGTCATCTAACGATCGGGGATTGTTGATGAGGGTAGTGGGGAGTTTGCCGTTGAGAGACTCAGCGTCTTTTTGTTCGGGGTCATTTCCCTGACAGGCCATCAGTACACTGCAAAATAAAAAAATGAAAATGCGTTCGTTCATCATGGATTTATTTTTTAACGTATTGGGTCTTGTTTAATTGTTGCGTTTTTTCAAGGTCCTTTCGTACATTATCGAGCAGGCCATTGACAAATTGACCACTTTGCGGCGTGCTGTACGACTTCGCCAGATCGATATATTCGTTGATGGTGACTTTTACCGGGATAGTAGGGAAGTATAAAAATTCGCAGATCCCCAAATGCAAAATAATCATATCGAGTGACGCGATACGATCAGGGTCCCAGTTGACCAATTTAGGACTGATGAGAGAAAACACCGTTTCTTTTTTGTCGTAATAACATTTGAGCAGGTCGTGGGCATACGACAATTTTTCGCCGGAGATCACATGGTCAAAAGCAAATCCTTTGACGTTCAACAACATTTTTTCATTCCAGGCATAAAGCATTTCATAGTCGTTATACCAGTTCATATATTGTTCGGCGAGTAGTATGGCTGTATCTTCATTGCCATAGATACACACGTCAAATATCGTTTCGAGGATCTTTTTTTCTTCGAATGCATTGCGCTCGTTAGCACTGGTGTATTGTTTGTACGGCTCGGTTTTACTCAACAGGGTATACAGCGCTTTTATGGTTTCTTCTTCGAAAAGAAAAGCGACTTTGTATTTTTTGACGAGGGATGTAAACGACTCATTTCGTTTGAGTTGTTCGATAAGAATATTGCCGGCAAGTTTTGTATTAACCTGCATATCCTCGGCAGTAGGAATCATTTTGGAAGCCCTTTGGTTGGCGGAGATCAACACATACTGTGTAATTTGAACCATCAATTGCAGGGTTGCAATGTATAATGCATTTGTTTTTTCAAACTTTGCATGCAGATGCTTATAAGCCAGATCAGGATTCAGGGCAAGTTCCTGTGCGTTTGTTTCGTATATGGTTTGAAGGACATTGATTCTGATATTTCTTCTACTGATCATGTTAAATGTTTAAGAGCGACTCTTTGCTTGGTTTGACATCGAAATTGTGCGCAAAGGTAATTCAGAATGTTTGAATTCGTTTTTCGCGCGAAAAAAAGACAAAACGAACAACCATTTTTTAACGCAATAGTATGTGGGGCTAAATTATTTGTAATGATCACCTGAGAGACTGTTTTTTTGATCGATAGTCCATATGATTTTTTCATTTGTTACAACAAGGATTTTACGCAGCTCAATCGATATTTTTACTGAATTTTTGTCGATTTTCCGCTCACTTTTTGTCCCGTAAAATAGAGGCCGTTTCATTGCATTTTTTCGTGATTTGTGCCGGTTTAAAGTATTTTATATAAATAATATTTTATAATAATTAAAAAAACATATATATAAAATATTGAATGACATTGGAATTAACCATAAAGCAAAAAATAATACAATTTATAGGTTTGTAATATTTGCATATATATATAATTATTTGATTATTTTCACATTTATAACCATTCCGTCAACCCTAAAATTCACTTACCTTGTTTATAAATAATAATCTCAAAGTAAAAATTGACGACGAGTACAAAATTTTGTGGGTAGGCATCGACTTACAGGATAAACTGTGTTATTCCATTAGTTTTCTCGAAAATTTGACCCATGTAAAGGAGTTGATCGTATATCTCATCAAAAAAGAAAACATCAAGTATGTGGTCGCTTATTCTTTAAACAAAGGCGTATGGAATTTGGGAGGAGATCTCGAATTTTTTGTCAATTGTATCAAAAGCAAAAATCGAAAATCGCTCGAAGATTATGCGTATAAGTGTATCGATTTGGTATACAATTACAACAGCAATTACGAAATGGATGTCTTTTCCACTTGTGTGGTACAAGGCAATGCCTTTGGGGGGGGCTTCGAAAGTGCATTATCGGGCAATTATATTATAGCCGAAGAATCAGCGAAATTCAGTTTCCCTGAAGTGATCTTTGGTACTTTTCCCGGCATGGGGGCCTATAGTTTTTTAACTAAAAAAGTAGGTTTCAATAAAGCAAATGAAATTATCAATTCCAATAAGACCTATACTGCCAAAGATATTTTTAATTTGGGCATCATTAACAAAGTCTGCGACGACGGCATGGGTATCGCTACCATGAGTATGATGATTAAAAATGGCGAAATGGAACCCTATATTTCCAACCCCTTCTTGAATATTTGCAATAAAGTATCAAAAAAGGAATTGATTGATGTGGTGAATGTCTGGATCGAAAAAGCCTTTACATTATCCGACG
>CAZFKA010000049.1:0-10930 GCA_964519155.1 uncultured Bifidobacterium sp.
GTATCATCTGGGCCCCGATCCATTCATGCTGATGGAAAGTCCAACCGTGTCCCTTTTCAAAAAGTTTGCTTGCCGGCTTACCGATATCATGCAATAAAGCTGCCCAGCGTAACCAAAGATTATCGGTATGTGGGGCAATATTATCCAGTACTTGAAGGGTATGGTAAAAATTGTCTTTATGACCTTTACCATCAATATATTGAGCACCCGACAAATCGGCGAGATGTGGAAAAATCAAATGCAGCAATCGGGTTTTAAATAAAAGATCAAAACCGATGGACGGCTTATCACACATGATCATTTTATTCAATTCATCTGCGATCCGTTCTTTCGATATGATCCCTATTCTTTCCGCGTTTTCTTTGATCGCGTTGAGCGCAGGTTCCGCAATACTGAACCCTAATTGCGATGCAAACCGAATAGTGCGTAACATCCGCAGCGGATCATCTATAAAAGTTTGCTGGGGAGGCAAAGGGGTACGCAGCAATTTTCGTTCGAGGTCACCGAGACCATCAAAAGGATCGATGACGGAACCATAATCTGCTTCGTTTAAGCTCACCGCAAGTGCGTTGATCGTTAAATCGCGACGCAACTGATCGTCTTCGAGTGTACCCGCTTCTACAGCAGGGTTACGGCTTTCACTTCGGTACGACTCCTTACGTGCGCCAACAAATTCGATCTCAAGTTCACCCACTCCGATACGTGCTGTTCCAAAATTTTTATAAACCGAAACGGCAGGGCGGGGCGTAAATTGTTTGGCCACTTCCTGCGCCAGCACAATGCCATCGCCGACCGAAACCACATCGATGTCCTTGGTTTTTCTTCCAATGATTTTATCCCGTACAAAACCACCCACCAAATAGCAAGGCTGTTGCACTTGTCGGGCGGCAAAAGCAATTTTTTCCAGCAATAAAAGTTCCTGTTTGGTACAAGGTATTTGCATGTCGGTTTAACTGATTTGGACTAAAAAATATACACGAGTCTGGTGGCCACAACATTGTTGTACTGTTCGCGACGACCGGTACGAAGATTCGATAAGTTTCGTATCGATATCAGCGAATATTGCATGCGAAGGTTTACCATAAGTCCCTTCCAGATATGAGCGCTACCACTGAGTACAAAATTTAAATCGTATTTTCTGAAAGGATAATACGTAGCGTCGGTTTCAAATACAGCTCCGTTACCATCGCGATAGGTTTCAAGGCTTGTACCGAGGTAGCCGATCGAACATCCTCCCCCAAAATTATTTTTCCGTTGATCGAAGTAATTGATCAATAAAGGAATTTCAGCATAATTCAACCTGATCTTGTAATCGGTCATCACCCCGCTTTGGTCGTTAAACAGTCTGGGCAATTGCGACAAACCGGCCCGCGAACCTTTTTGCGCGTACAACAATTCCATACTCAGCACAACCGGCTTGCCGAGATTGATCAATAGTATTGCCCCTGCATTCAGCCCCACCCGATGATACCCGGCAAAGTTGTCGCCATCTACCTGTGAGAAATTTGTACCTATGGTTAACCCACCGCCAAAGATGCGGTCATTATCTTCACCAAACTGTGCAGCGACAGGGATTGTGTATAAAAATGCCGGTAGAAAAAGGCAGAAAAACATTAATTGCTTTACTTTAGCCATCTGAATTATTGTCGTATTACATTGCAAATATATGAGTATTAAATATACACCCGCAACATTAAAAAAATTTGAAGAACTCTATGACGAGATCGGCTATACCATTCGTTTTGAAAAAGGTAACTTCAATAGCGGCTACTGTATTTTACAAGATAAAAAAATTGTGGTCATCAATAAATTTTTACCGCTTGAAGGGAGAATAAATGCTTTAATCGATATCCTGAGCGGAATTGAATTCGACTGTACACAACTCAATACCGATGTGCGTCATTTTTATGAAGTGGTGATGGCCACACCCAGCGGACGATAGGCCTCTTTTGGCCAAAGCGCCTGAAAATCACTCATTTATTGCTTCTCAACACGCGTGTCACCCTGACCGAAAATCCCGCATTTGTGACCAAATACTCAAAAAGTTCTACCGAATTCTCAAATCATTAATTCTGTTCAAACTAATTGCAAACATTTGCATTGTCAATTCAATAATGTACAAAATGAAAAAAATCGTTTTTGTTTGCACACTAGGGCTTCTTTCTGCATCAGGAATTTTTGCGCAGTCGGGATATGGAAGAAATGAAGCGGAAAAAGATATCGAAAAAAAATATGAAGCGGATCGACAAAAAGGTGTAGGAGCGGTATATGAAAGACTGGATCAATGGGATGCCAATGACAAAGCGAAACGGGCGAACATTGAACCCTTCCCGAATATGAGTATGCAAATGCAAATTGAGTACCCCGAAAAACCCAAAAACAATATACTCATCGACTATTATTTCAAAAACTTTGATTGTGCTGCAATTTTCAAATCCGCGAAGGAAAGCAGCACAACACTCGATCGCACGATCATGAATTTTAAAGAGGGAAATTCAACCATGCTGATGACCGATAAAAAAGGACGCAAGACCGGTATGGTGATGGAGATGAAAAATTTTGATTGGGCAGTAAAAGCTACGGTAAACAAAAGCAGTAGAGACCTCACTAACGGAGACGCGCATATAACAGCAACAGAGGAATATCAAACCATTGAGGGATATCGCTGTCGTAAATATTTATTTGAAGATCAGGAGAACAAAATGGATTTGTGGGTAAGCAAAGATGTAGGTATCGATTATCAAAAATATAATCGTGCCGCAGGCAGTGCCTTCTTACAATCGAAAACTCCGGCGCTCGATGTGTATCGGCAGGCAGGCCTTGACGGTGTTACAATCCAAACGCATATATTTCCCAAAAGCGGGCGGGGCAGCGAAGCCATACTGACTGTAAAAAATATCAAAGCCGGTGGCGTGAGCGATGAAATGTTTAGCACCGCAGGATATGAGGTAACTAAATTGCCTTCACTGAAAGACATCTGGAAATCAGCAAACGACCAATAAAAAAATATCAACCGTTTTTCGTAACCCCAAACCAAATACAAAAAAGGCTCTCGTGTGAGAGCCTTTTGTTTTTCAAAATACATGTCTGTGCGCTTTCTATTGCACCGTTAGCGTTAAGCTGACTGCATTGGTCAATCCATCTTTGTTGACAACCGTAAATGTATATTTCTCTGATTGCGCTACCGTTCCGTGAAGGGTGATATCGTGCGTATACGCATCGCCGCTTGCTCCAGACAAGGCTTCATTAAAGATCTCTGCCGCCGCGCCGCCGCCAATGGCCTTGCTGATGGTAAAGGTTTTCAGATAATCTTTGTCTTCCGACTTAGAGGCATTGATCCCTAATACCACACTATCGCCCACCGCGATGGTTTTGTCGGTTGATGTGTAAATGCCACCGGATTTAAAAGCGATATTGGGTAATTTGCCTTCATCCTTTTCACAGGAAGAAATGCATAAAGCGATCAGTGCGGCAAAGGCCGCCAAAAATATTTTTTTCATTGCATAATTTTTAAAATAGAATAATTTTTTTATCAGTTCTGTGTACACTACTATGTGTATCCCCAAATCGATACATCGGGTGGTTGGGTGGCACGAGCAAGATAGGGGTCATTGTAGGTCGTGGTCAGCATGCTGCTGTAGTTTGGCTTGCCGGCGAATACATAAAAAGATATTTGAAAGGAGTCGGGTGGAAGATATTTTTGCAAAGCGTAACCGTTATTGTTTTGCTTTGGCGAAAGCTTTCCTTTATGTTGTTTATGGAGTTGTTGCTGCGAAGTTTCCCAGTCGTCTTCATACACTTTCAGCACGTAAGTACCGTTTGTAATCGTGACCGAAACAACATCAAAATAATGACTTTGCCATACCCATTCCTTTTCATCTTTTCTCCAACCGGATTCGAACTCGCGTTTAGATAAACGAAGTGTTTTACAAATGAGTTTTCCATCAGCCATACGACGTTGAACCGATTGGCGATTGTGATCCAACATAGTGTGAAACAACATTCCACTGACAATCTGGATTGCAAAAAATACCAACATATACCGGGCCCAAATCCTATTCCTGCTTATTTCCATTGCAATTGCTTACGCATCGAAAATACGATATTTATTCCTTCATTGTTTAAGCCGTAATACTTTAATCTCGACAAATGATCGGCATACCTTTTATTCCCGATATTTTTTCCGGCTAGGCCCAATATCCAATCACCTTTCGCGGATAACAGGTGCATAGAGAGATAACAATTGATCAGGAGATAATCATTGCTGGCCGACTCAAATGGAGCTGGATTTTTTTGTGAAAAGACGTATTGCACTTCAGGTGCTGCGCTGAACAATTTAATTTTTTTGTGCAATGCCCGTTGCCATTTTACCGATGACCGCAATTGAGCAGCCGGCACAAACGGGAGATAGCTTCCATCGTCGAGGAAACCTTTAGTGAGAGAAAAAGTTTCATGGAATGTCAATCCGGATGAACCACCTGGAGTGAAACTGGCAGCCCATTCGGTACCGTACAGACGCGCGCCCTGCTGATGATATCGAAACACCGGAAAACCGAAATAGCGCTGACCGGAAGCCGACAAATAGATATAATCAAAAAATCGGTTGTAATAAAGCGAGCCTGACAAGCTCAGCACTTTTTTTGAAAACAAAACACTCAAATCCAGATTCATATTTCGCTCTGTTCGTATAGCGGGATCTCCCACTTCAAAACGATAAACGCCTTCGTGAATGCCATTTGAAGACAGCTCTGCCAGATTTGGCGCCCGATAACCCGACGCGACATTTGCTTTCACCGTGAGGTTTGCAATTGGATTATAGGCAATACCCGCCATTAAGTTGGCTGTGAGATTGTTACGGGTAAAAGGCTGTATTTCTTTACCGCCGGAGTTTAATGTCCTTGTTTCCTTTGTTTTGATTTGCTTTGCACTGATGCCAAGTCCGGCTTCAAGAATGATCTTTTTTGTTGCATATTTTGCATAGCCACCCAAACAAGCCTCCAGCATATTTGCATCCGGTATCAAGATACGGCCACCATAGTTTGTATTGTTGATAAAACTGAATTGTTGATTAACGACGATGCTTAGTTTTTCCGCAATTGCCTTTTCCCATTGCAATTTTTGCAAAGCAGAAAGCAGATGCATATTCAAGCTGATCTGTCCCCCACCCTCATCTTCGCGTCTTGAGTTCGATTGCAGTCCGAGATTCAGGCGAACCGTAGCGCGCTTCACATTGAACGTATTTTGAGAATTTAATATATTGAGCATAACGATATGATGCGGACCGGCCATTGTCCTACTCCAGGGTGCATCGGCGCTAAAACTGGCAGCGAGGTCATCCATGATAAATCCATATTGGTTATGACTGAACTGATAACTGTTTTCCTGTATCCATCGCTTTCGCTCAAATCCGAATCCGGCTTTCAGATTTGTTCCCTTGCTTCTTGAATTTAACACCCTTACACCTTGTCCATCGCGGTAATCAGCGTGATTCTCATACGACGCCCTGATTCGCCACCAATTCGACTGACGACGTTTGAGTAGCCCCGCATCAAACAAAGCACCGCGGGTATTTGAAAACATTTGTGTGCCAGATTCCAATTGCCACCCCTCCTTATCGGGAACTTCTTCAATAATATTGATGACTCCGCCAACCGCATCAGTGCCATACAACAGCGCGGCCGGACCTTTGATGACTTCCACACGTTGAATTCCGATATGTGATAAACCCATACCATGTTCGTCTTGCCATTGCTGGTTGTCGAAACGGAGGCCCGCCAAAGATATCAATATCCGGTTGCCATACAAGCCTCTGATCACCGGCTTTGCAATAGCGTTACCGGTGGTCATTTGCGATACACCGGGCAGTTTGGCCAGTGCATCGCAAAGATTGTAGGGAGCATATTCGCGCATTTTGGTCAGCGAATAGGGCGTAATGTTCAATGAAGTCATTTTAGGACTATTGGGTAAGAAACCGGTGATGACAATCTCGCTTATCGCAACGATGGAGTCGGTAGTCGTTTGTGCTACACTGATGGTTTGTGTGAAAACGAACACTACGATCGCATACAGACCATTGATCAATATTGGCTTACATCCACTCCTTCGCACAATTGTTTTCATGACATCTTTTTTGAGAAAAAAATGATCAGGCGGTTGGGCTATTTCTTCTTTTTGATAAAACTGTACCCACTTTGCACAGGGCCCCAAACTTGTTTATCCTTATCATTCCAAGCTCTTTCCCACATCACCAGTTTTCTTTTGTAAATCACCATCTCGGTACTGGCATAAGTGCTACCATTTTCATGACTGACACAAGTGCCCCAATCGGTATGTCCGCTATACACTTTCTGGCTGCGCTTAATTAAATTCACCGCGCAGCCTTGTCGTTCGCTGAGTGAATCGAGTACAATGGAAGACACTTTTGCGGCATCCCGCCACGCTCCGGCTACCTGTGCCGCATTTTGCAAAGTATATATTTTCAGCGAGGTGGTGGTATCATTTTTCTTGTATACATAATACACCATTTGATTCAGGGCATGGTCAGGTGAAGCGGCTAAATTTTGTTCCACATAAAACCAACACCCATTGATCTCATCTTCCCAAATTGGTTGAATATGGAGTAGGGTATGCGGAAAGTTTTTATTTTCGTTCGCCTGAATTTCATTGTTGTAATTTCCGGCAAGCATTTTTTTCAGCTTATGCTGGTCACTCTTCTTCAGCTTCATGGTTTTACCATTGCCCGCACAAATGCCTGCGAACATTATCAGGAATATACAAAAGATTTTTTTTGCCATAGTTTATGCTATTTACACCGTATACAAACTTACAACGACAGAAGCGGAAAGGAAAAATAATTCTGTATGAAAATTCATTTTGCGCAAAGGTTTTTGAAAGAACAGGAAGATGAAAAAAAAGTAGACTCAATGCTAGACTATTGACTGATATTTCAATAATTTGCGGCAATGTACTCAGCGCAACAACAACAACAATTTCTCTCCGAAGCCAAAGAGATGCTGAACAATCAGCCCATTGAAATAAATGAGGCGTTCCTGGATCGCTTACGGATGCTGATCAACTTCGCCGACTGGACTTATTATGTAAACGACAATCCGTTGATGGCCGATAAAGAGTACGACGAACTCTTTGCTCTCTTAAAATCGATTGAAAAAAATCATCCACAATGGATCAATGCCGACTCGCCTACACAACGCATAGCGCGGGGATTGACGAAATCGTTTGAGCAGGTCACCCATCTGGTACCAATGCTGAGTCTCGAAAACAGTTATAACGCGGATGATTTGATCGCGTGGGATCGCAAATGCAAGGAAATTTGCGGACAGGATAATTTATCGTATTGTGTCGAACCTAAGTATGACGGGGCGGGCATTTCATTGATCTATGAAGACGACAAACTCTTCAGGGGCGCTACCCGCGGCGATGGTGTACAGGGTGATGATATAACGATCAATACCAAGCAAATCCGTTCGATACCCCTGAGTGCCCTCTTGTCGACCTATCATATTCAGCAAATAGAAATCAGGGGAGAAGTGATGATGACAAAAAAAGCGTTTAAACGGTATAATGACAAACTGGTGGCAGAAGGGAATAGTCCACTGGCTAACCCACGCAATGCGGCTTCAGGATCCTTGCGTATCAAAGATCCTCAGGAAGTTGGCCAACGTGGGTTGGATGCTTTTTTATACCATATCAGTAATGTAGTGATGGAAGCCGGTTATGATCTACCTGCCGAATTCCAGACACATTACGATGGCCTAAAAGCCTTGCAGTCGCTGGGTTTTAAAACACCGGTTCAACAAATGCGTATACATGATAGCATAGACGAAGTAATCAGAAGCTGTCAGGAATTTGAAACACAGCGTGACGAAATGCCCTACGAAATTGATGGTATGGTCGTGAAGATTAATTCAATCGCCCTGCAGGAAAAGGCCGGACAAACAAGCCATCATCCCCGTTGGGCTATGGCCTATAAATTCAAGGCACGGCAGGGCAGTAGTAAACTTTTACAAATAGAATATCAGGTGGGCCGAACAGGCAGTATTACACCGGTGGCTAAAATTGAGCCCGTTTATATTGGAGGTGTAACCATCAGCTCGATCTCCTTATTTAATGAAGAAGTGATCAGAGAAAAAAACTTGATGATCGGTGATGCGATATTGGTGGAACGAGCAGGAGATGTGATTCCCTATATTGTAAAATCGTTTCCGGAATTGCGTACCGGCAACGAAAAGCCCATTGTATTTCCAACGACTTGCCCGGTTTGCCATGAGGTGCTCTATAAACCCGATACTGAAGCGGTTTGGCGATGTACGCATATCAATTGTGAAGCACAGGTGATCGAACGCATCATTCATTTTGCATCGAAAGATGCCATGGATATTCGGGGTTTGGGCGATGCGCTTGTACGGCGGTTTTATGAGCAAAACATTTTAAAAGATATCGCCGGAATTTATCATTTGCCGTTCGAACATATGCAGGGTATGGAAGGGCTGGGTGAAAAATCGATGAGTAACCTTAAAGAAGCTATTGAAAAATCGAAAACACAACCTTTGCATCGGATATTGTACGGACTCGGTATCCGTTATGTCGGTGAAAACACAGCAAAGGCACTGGCAAGACGTATTGGACATTTACATGATCTGTATACCAAAAGCATCGATGATTTGAAATCGATCGAAGATGTTGGCGAAAAAGTTGCCGCATCGATTAAAGAATTTTTCTCCCATCCCGATACCCACCTGTTACTCGATCAATTGGAGACAGCCGGCGTCGTGTTAGCAAACATACAAAAAAGCGAAGCAGGTAGTGGCATATTGAGTGGGAAAACCTTTCTGTTTACAGGTACTTTGCAAATGAAACGACAGGAAGCAGAGGCCATGGTGGAAGCGCGTGGCGGCAAGTTGTTGAGTGGGGTCAGCAGCAAACTGGATTATCTTGTTGCCGGAGAAGCGGCGGGCAGCAAACTTGACAAGGCAAAAAAACTAGGCACGGTCAATATACTCAGTGAAGAAGAATTTCTTTCCCTGATCGGATAATTCACTGTACAATATCTTCATGCTATAGGCGAGAAAAGTTTGCATGCTGGATATTATTTTTTTATCTTGCTCCTTAATCAAAACACTTTTTACACATGGACATTAAATTCTATTGGGTATTTATTACCGCACTCATTCCTTTATTGGTCGGCATGGTTTGGTACAACAAAGCCGTTTTCGGAAAGGCCTGGATGGCGGCGAGCGGCATGACCGAAGAAAAAGGCAAAAACATGAATATGATTCTCATTTTCGTACTCGTGTACATTTTTGGCGCTTTAGCCTCCATGGCCATGATGCCCGTAGTGATTCACCAAATGGGTATTTTTTCGGTATTTGCTGAAGACAAATCTCCTGAGGGAACTGCTTTTGTAAAAGGCTTTATGGACTCCTATGGCACACGTTTCAGAACCTTTAAACATGGCGCTTTTCATGGGGTATTGACAGCGGTATTGTTTGTATTACCGATAGTGGGCATTTCGGCGCTCTTTGAAGCACGTGGCTGGAAATATATCATGATCAATTTTGGATATTGGGCCGTAAGCCTGGCGCTTATCGGTGGTGTACTGTGCCAGTTGATGTGATAAATCCTTACAAAAAAAGCAAATGGCTGAAACAATTTATCGACTAATGTTTCAGCCATTTTTTATTGGAAATCTTAGGGCCTATTTCTGACCGATTTATTCGGGTATCCAGATACAATCTTTCAATACACTGATTTTATGCACAGCATTGTTGAGTAAAGTCACATCTAGTTTGTTGGCAACTGATGCTTCATAAATATTATTGTAAATAGACACCAGCTTTCCCTCTTTCGAATACTTATAGATCCGCTTGGTACTCACATTAATGGGTGCATTTTCGATCACGATTTTATTTTCGAAGATCAGGTGTAGATCAATAAACTTTGGCCCATATCCATACTTATAGAAATGATCGTTGTAGTGAAGAAACTTCTGCCCTTTCAATGATTTCGACAACATCAGCCGATCGATATGGAGACTCTGTGAGGCTTCTTTGAGACTTTTGAAAACATTGACACGCACACCGTCTTTGTTGTAAACTGAAATATTGATCACCCCTTTTCGAAAGAAAGATAACATACTTCTTTGGTTGGTGTTTTTGGGTGGTTATATACCTGTGCGACCAATAGAATTTGCCAAAAAATGCTAGCGGGGTACCCACGAAAAGCGCACCTATAAAGGATTGTAGAAAAAAAAAAATTTTTGTTTGAATTTCATTTTTTACTTTCGGGAAAAAATGAAATGGAAATTTTAGAGCCTATTGAGGTGGAAAAAATAGGTAATCACAAACCATTTCCCGAACCATTGGAGAGCAAACGAATGAACCTTGAGCATGAGGTTAATAGATTAGTAAAATCCTTTGAAACGGAAACGGAAACGGAGGTGTTGCTATTGCACAAAACTAACGACCGATTTAATGTTATTATAGTAGTCGATGCAAATAAGACCCCGCATTGGGCGGTTTAATCTAATAGTGGTATATTCTTATCAGTTATTATTCCTTGTCCTTTGTAGGAAATTGCACACAACATATAGTTTTTATTTCTGGCAAATTGTTCAGGCTTAGTAATATCAAACCCATAAACATAACCATGCTTTTTAAATTCATTAAAATCCTCGTCATTTTCGGGAATTATAAAAGTTTCGTATTCACGGGAATCTCTTATAAAATAATCTGCATATTTTAATTTCTCTTTTTTAGCCTCCTCTAGCGTCATAATATATTATTTGTTTTGTTGCGATTACAAATATAACAAAATAACCGCCCAAAAATGGGCGGTTATTTGCTTTTATAGGGATATTTAAAGAAAGTCCTTTACATCGCATTCAAGCACATCAGCGATTATTTTAAGGGTG
>CAZFKA010000049.1:11030-15577 GCA_964519155.1 uncultured Bifidobacterium sp.
TTAAAGAAAGTCCTTTACATCGCATTCAAGCACATCAGCGATTATTTTAAGGGTGGTTATTCGGCTGCCATACAAACCATTTTCGATTTTGCAAATACATGAATAATCTAGATTAGTCAGTTTACCCATTTCTCGAATATTAATACCGCGTGAATGTCTTATAGCTTTCATTTTTGCGCCCATTTCAACTAAGTAAGGGTCTTTTATTATTTCTCTTCTTTTTCGCATACAGCAATAAGTTTTTTATATGGCAATGGGTGGTTGCAATTTGTGAGCGCATCGGCAAATTTTGTATCCTGCGTTTCAGTCCTGTAATTATATCTGAATGCGTTTTCATCGCAATACCTTTGCAGGTGCTTAGGGCTTACTTGGTGGTGGATACCTACAATTTGCTTCTTTAGGATATTGCAATAGCCCTCTATTGTATTGGTGTGAATAGTAATTTCCTTTTCATAGCGTACATACCACTACCAAGATCCGCGCCTGGATCAGAATAAAAACAATGACACCTAAAATCAGTACACTGTTCATGGTCGGTATATCTTGCTCATTGATCAAGTTGAAGGCTGGCAGATAATGCTGCAAGGGTGTGCTTTCAATGACAAGAAGTACGATGAGATAGGCCATGAGTGCATAAAACCATTTTCGTTCGTTATAATCAAAAACGAGCAAAGTGATACCGCAGATGATCAAAAAATAAATATCGAGATAGGAATCATGTGTAAATAAGATCACCATCACCATCAGTGCATTATTGGCCATGAATACCACCAAAAAACGAGCAAGAAAATGTCGGCCGATCTTGTTGAGAAAAATAAAAGACAAATACATCAAACCGACGCAAATCACTGCACCCGACCAAAGAAAATCGCTGGTCAGTAAGGCCATGGCAACACTCATTACAACGCAGGTGGCGGTAACCAATAACTGTAGGCGTTGCTGATAAAGATCAATTTCTGCTTGATAATATCACTCTCTTTGTCGAATCCAGCGCGGCAAATATTTCCAAGTATTGTGTTTATTTTTTTTAACATGCTTTAAGATTGTAAAACCGCAGCCTTTTTTCTTTACATGTTGTGGGCGATCATCTGTTGGGGTAAGTCGTTGGTGCTATTTCGGTCAGATATGATTTAGGTATTTATTGACTAAATCGATAAACTCGACATACTTCGAAGCGCCTACTTTTTCGAATATCCTGCTTTTATAGGTCGACACGGTGCTGGGGCTGATATTGAGTATTTCGCCAATCGTACTATATTCAAGACCTTTGGCGAGATGCACTGCTACATCCATCTCACGGTTCGATAATGTATCAAAAGGATTTTTGGTGGCCAGTACTTTTGTATTCGTGATGAGATCAAGTACCGATTGACTGAAATATTTGTGCGCATTGCTCACTTTTTCGATCGCGGTCATAAATTCCTTGTCTGATGCGCTTTTTTCCACGTAGGCAAATACACCCATTTTGAGATAACGTAACGCATAAACCCTTTCCGGATTCAAGGAGTAAATAATGATTTTAATATCCGGATATTTTTTGAGAATATACTCTGTAAAAATTAGATTTTCGGCATTGGGCATATTGACATCCAGAATCACGATATCATAGGTATTGGTTTTGAGCTTTTCCAGCACTTCATCACCATCGTACACCGAATCGCATTGGAGGTTTGTATATTCTTCTTTGAGCATATACCTTAATCCTCTATGTATCATTGGATGATCATCTGCAATAAGTATCTTCATTCAGCTAGCATTTTAAGTATCAAAAAACTGCATGATTGCAAAAATAAAATATCTATAACCGACCACTTGTAGCGGAATATCCAATTTAGCCTTCTGGAAAGCAAACAGAAGCTAACAACGATTAGGTGAAAATTCGCTGATTTTACAAGTAGTTACAAATTATATATTTTTTATATGTTAATTTTATTTGATTTGGTATTGTCCTTTATGCAACAATAATCATACCATGTCATCCACTTTTCACAAAAAAAATCGAATGCTATCTTGGCAAATATAGAGATGATCAACATAAAAAAAATCTCCGGACAAGCCGGAGATCATGAACATTTTAAGGTAAAGGTAAAATCAGGAAACCTTTTCCACCTGCATAAAATTTAGTTCAACAGGGGTTGCCCGACCAAAGATCTTCACGATGACTTTCAGTTTCTTCTTATCTTCATTGACTTCTTCAACAGTACCATTAAAGTCATTGAATGGACCATCAATAATTTTCACGGTTTCGCCCAAAATAAACGGTTCAGACAATGTAACGCCGCTATCGGCCATTTCGTCCATTTTACCAAACATCTTATTCACTTCACTTCTGCGCAGAGCGTCAGGTCTGTCTTTTCCCAAAAAGTGTATAACACCGGTTACATTTTTTATGGCTTGCAAAATTTCATCAGACAAGCGACCGGTACTGGCCTCGAGCAAAATATAACCCGGATAAAGAATTTTTTCGCGCATGACCTTTTTTCCACCCACAACCTTAAACACCTTTTCGATCGGACACAGAATCTGCGAGACTGCATTTCCCCAGCCCGAACGTCGGATTTCAACATCGAGGTATTCTTTGATCTTTCTTTCTTTACCACTTAATACCCGCAGTACAAACCACTTCGTTTCCTTTTCCGGACTACCGGTTTCGGCAGCGGCATTTTCCTGTGCAGTTATATCTTCCATTAGCTGTTTTTATTTAAAGAGACCATAAAAGTTTTCGAAAACCAGTTTCGAAGCACCATCCATCAGGGTCGTCAACGCAGTCAACAACAAAATGCTGAACAAGGTGATGAGCGTACTCTGTTGCAACTCAGTCCACGTAGGCCAGGTCACTTTGTGAATCAGCTCATTATAAGCCTGTTCAAAATAATTAATAATCTTATTCATTTTCCATTTCTGTTTTTAAAAAATTCAAATATATGAATTCCTTTTCTATTTTTTGCACGGGCACTAGGATTCGAACCCAGATCAAAGGTTTTGGAGACCCGTATGCTACCATTGCACCATGCCCGTAAACAAATTAGCTAACTAGCAAATTTGCTAATTAGCTAATTACAAAGTTACAATTTTTATTGAACTACTTAATAACTTCAGTTACCTGACCGGCACCTACTGTACGGCCACCTTCACGAATCGCAAATTTCAAACCTTTTTCCATTGCGATTGGTTGAATCAATGTAACTGTTAGCGATGTGTTATCACCTGGCATAACCATTTCAGTACCTGCATTTAAAGTAACTTCACCAGTTACGTCTGTAGTACGGAAATAGAACTGAGGACGATATTTGTTGAAGAATGGAGTATGACGACCACCTTCTTCTTTACTCAATACGTACACTTCACATTTGAATTCTGTATGTGGGGTGATAGAGCCCGGTTTACAGATTACCATACCACGACGGATTTGAGTTTTTTCAATACCACGTAGTAACAGACCTGCGTTATCACCAGCTTCACCTTCGTCCAATAATTTTTTGAACATTTCCACACCTGTAACGGTAGAGTTTAGCGGAGTAGGGATTAAACCTACGATTTCTACTGCGTCACCTACTTTAATACGACCTCTTTCGATACGGCCAGTAGCTACTGTACCACGACCAGTGATAGAGAATACGTCTTCAACACTCATTAGGAATGGTTGATCAACCGGACGGGGAGGTAATGGAATGTAGCTGTCTACGGCTTCCATTAATTCGTCGATTTTTGCAACCCATTTGTCTTCGCCAGCTAAAGCTCCAGTAGCTGAACCTTGAATGATTGGAGTATTATCACCATCGAATCCATAAGAAGTTAACAATTCACGGATTTCCATTTCTACTAATTCTAATAGTTCAGGATCGTCTACCAAATCAACTTTGTTCATAAAAACAACGATTTTAGGTACACCTACCTGGCGAGCCAAGAGAATATGTTCTTTAGTTTGCGGCATTGGACCATCGGTAGCAGCTACTACAAGAATAGCTCCATCCATCTGGGCAGCGCCGGTAATCATATTTTTTACATAGTCAGCGTGACCTGGACAGTCAACGTGAGCATAGTGACGATTGTTTGTTTCGTATTCTACGTGGGCAGTGTTAATGGTAATACCACGTTCTTTTTCTTCGGGAGCACCATCAATTTCGTCATAATTTTTCTTTTGCGCTAAACCTTTTTTAGACAAAATATCGGTTATAGCGGCTGTTAAAGTGGTTTTACCATGATCTACGTGACCAATAGTACCAACGTTTACGTGGGGTTTATCCCTTTTGAAGGATTCTTTTGCCATTTTTATACTTTTTAAAAGTTGTTGTTAAAATTGGTTGTATTTAAAGTCTTCAACCGTAGACTTTTATTTTTATATAATTTTTTTATTCTGAGCTGTTGATCTCGCCTGAGGCGAGACGACCTCTTCTGAGCTGTTGATGAGAGTTGAACTCACGACCTCTTCCTTACCAAGGAAGTGCTCTACCCCTGAGCTACAACAGCTTGTTGAATTGCAGCTATTTTTGGTAGACCTCTTCTCCGCCTAAGGCGGATGCTCTACCCCTGAGCTACAACAGCTT
>CAZFKA010000050.1:0-15379 GCA_964519155.1 uncultured Bifidobacterium sp.
AACATCAAAGCCGAGTAGTACTAATTGCCCGTAAGCTTTTATTTTTTTTTACTTTATACATTTCATATCCAATATGTTAACTTATTAAAGGAAATTTCAAAAAAAGAAATATCAAGTTCCGAAGCGTGAACATTTGAATTTGGTATTTGTAATTTTAGATTTTGTTATTTCTTAACCTCATGGTGGTTATACCGAGGGTGTTCACCTCTTCCCATTCCGAACAGAGAAGTTAAGCCCCTCATGGCCAATGGTACTTGGACACAATCCTGGGAGAGTAGGTAGCCGCCGTCTTATTGAGATCCCTCCGATTTTATCGGGGGGATTTTTTTTATGCATGATGCATATTACAAGATTACTCCTGTTGTTGTCAAAACATAATTTTCGAAGAGTGCAGTTTTCATATACCTCTTATTGTTGAAATAGACAGCATATTAATAGGAATTGCCCCGTACTAAAAATTTTATGGCACTTCGGTAGTTTTCGCCGACTATTTTATAAAGAAGGTGTCAAACAATTTTTGCAACAAGATCTACATCTGGTTTCGCAAATTTTCGGTAGTCTTCTCCACTCAACCATTTTTTTTCGTTGTCACGGTTTAACACAATAGGCATTCGCATTTTTGTATTGTGAATTTCAGCCATCAATGAATTGGCTTCCGTAGTCACCAAGGTGTACGTGTCAATAACTTCTCCGCTGCTTCGATCCGTCCAACGACTATATAAACCCGCCATCGAAAACATTGGAGCACCGGCCAGTGTAATTTCATATTTTTCTTTCTTTTTCCCCTTTTCATCTAACCATTTCCAGTCGTAAAATCCACTGACCAATACAATACAACGATTTTGTATATTGTTTCTGAAACTGGGCTTTTCTTCCAAAGTTTCAATTTTGGCGTTTAAGGTGTTTTTTCTAATGCTTCGGTCTTTAGCCCAAGCTGGAATTAAGCCCCATTGAAACATCTTTATGCTGTGCGTATCCGCATCGCTGATAACCGGACAAAGCGGGAATGCAAAGCCCGTAAATATTGCCGGTTGAAAATTAGTGTCAGCTTCAAACGTGGCATGATGCCATTGCTCAATTTTTACTTTATCCTGATATTGTACCGAACTGTAACACATACCTGCAAATTAAGTTTTTTGTCGCATGTGTACAAATTCAAAAATTGTTTTGTAACGCCTTTCCTTGTTCAGGAAGTCCTGTATTGTTTCCCGTTTTAAATTCTGTAAATAGAAGCGTTTTTTAATTCAACAGATCCCTATTGTTGATTTTTAAAATTTAAAAAGTATCATATGTATCACAAGTTATCGCTTGCTAACACCATTTGATGCAAATATCGGGACATCTATCACCCTGAGTGTGGGTTACCATCCCAAAACCTCTTTCAATCTTGCATATCCACTTCGACTAACAGGGATTTTTTTACCATTTTTGAGTATCGCCAGATAAGTGTTTTTTTCATAGGGTTCAATTCCGCTCAGTTGCTGAAGATTGATCAGATACGAACGATGAACTCTAAGAAAGCGACGCTTGTCGAGACTGCTTTCATAAAAAGAAAGGGTCTTCTTTTTTAAAAAAGTTAGTTCATCACTGAAGATTTTTACATAATCGTCCTGGGCTTCGAGATAATGAATGCTACTTACGGCAATGATCCTGATCTCACTCCCTATCCGTGTTACGATTCGATGCGCATGCTCTTTTTCGGCCATTTGCTCACTAACAGCCTCAAAATTTCTTCCTTCCTGTTTCGGCATTGTCCATTTTCGTAACGCTGTATCGAAACGTTCTTGCGAAAAGGGCTTCAACAAATAGTCTACCGCATTTTTTTCGAAGGCTTTGATAGCATATTCGTCATAGGCAGTTGTGAAAATAATGCCCGGTAATTCGTCAAGGAGTTCCAGCATTTCAAATCCGTTGATCTTTGGCATTTGAATATCTAAAAAAATCAGATCGGGCTGATAATGCATGATCGCTTTCACAGCTTCGAATCCATTGGTACATTCGGCGACAATTACAAACTCAGTATGTTGCAGCAAATATTCCTTTATGATCTCTCGGGCTAATTGCTCGTCGTCGACTATGATCACTTTAATATTTTTCATTGTGGAATTTTTAATATGGTGAGAAATACTTCTCCCTCCGTGCGTGTTTGCAATAAATCGTTTCGGCCAAAAAGCAAATAAAGTCGTCGTTGTAGCGAATTGAAGCCAAATCCTGTACCACGACGTTCCTGGTGGCTTTCCTTATCAAATGGATTACGCACCTCAATTTCAAGCATGTCGGCCGTACAACGAGTGACCAACGAAATGCAGACCTGTCCCAAGGAATCGCCCAGACCAAATTTGATGGCATTTTCCAAAACCGGTTGCAGAATAAGCGAAGGAAGATTACGATCGAGACAAAGCGGCGAAGGCTCAATCAAAATATGTAACCGATCACCGAATCTGATCCTTTCTATTTTGAGATAAAGGTCTAAATGTGCCAGTTCATCACGCAGGGTCGACATTGTTTTGTCATCGCGACGCAAAGTACCGCGCAGAAAATCAGAAAGTTGTTGTATCATTTGGCGGGCTTTATCCGGTTGATGGCCTACCAGTGCCGCAATTGAATTCAGCGAATTGAACAAAAAATGTGGCTGTAGTTGCTGACGCAAAGCTTCCAATTCGGCTTTTACAGCCAGTTGTTCAGTTTCGAGATTTCGCTTGTTTTTGGCTTCAACCCGTTGTATGTTTTGTCGATACCAATTGCCCAGATCAAAATAAAGAATCAATATGAATACAAACGCAAAGCGCGTAAGCATCGATTTTGTCAGCAACGATAAATAAGTTGAATCCTGTTTCATCAACAATTGTAGTAATGCATCAAGTGTCCCACAATACAAGCCGGCGATGGCAGCAGCAACCGCAATCCGGTACCAGGCAAAGCCGCTATCAGGTTTGTAAAACTTAAAGATCATGCTGATACTTAACAACACGACCAACAGCAGTAAAACTGATAGTCCGGTGTCGATTAGATTTTGCTCGAGACGAATAGGCAACCCATCTAAAATAAAAAACTGAAGCAAACCTGTAAGGGCTATCATTGACAATGACAGTAGCGTATTTTGTCCGGATAATTTAACAGGCATTGGGTGACAAATTTATTGCAGAATTTTTCGGATTTGCCTAACAATTATTTTGTCGAATATAATGCATAAACGATTCCTGATCTTCGCATTCTATGGTATGGCTGTAAAGTAGATCTCCGTCAACATATTCGTCGAGTGCGATGAGCTGTCGGGAGCCCACATATTGCCAAACAACGCAATCCTGATGATGGGTCACAAAACGGCATTCTTCCGATTTGCCTATCGCGTTGAATTGCTGTTGCGCATTGTCGATCGAATCGGCTCGAACCATCCTCACCTGTTCGTCGAATTGCACATTGGCTCGACTTTTTCGGTCGATCAAAAAAATGAGCCGTCCAATATATATTTTGCTATGCATACGAACTGATTTCGAGTCCACCCATTATCGAGGTCCCTTCAAGCAACAGTATTTTTGCATTTTCGTCGAAGGGGTTGGCTTTCACTTCGCGGAGATCCTCTATGGAAGCGATAACAGAGGTGAACTCTGATCGAATAATCCAATGTGGAGGAACAATCAATTTTGTTCCTCCCATGATCTGCGTAATCGACAATGACACCGTGCCTTCAAAATCGGCTTGTGAAAGATCGATTTCGGAACTGCCCATCACCGTTGTGATTTCACCACCTTTGAAATGTTTACTGATCACTTTTTTACTGATACCACCCATAATACTGGTGGCTTCAAGATACTCGTCACCGGCTGATCGCATGGTGTTCGCTTGTGCGGTAACAGGAGGAGCGTAATGAGACGTTTGGTTTTTGGCCTTGGCGCGATCATGTACCCATTTGCGATAGTGCCGGTAATGGCGGTGGTGTCTCCATGCACGGTCACGGGGTTTGAAAATGATAAACAAACCGGCGGCAATTATAGCCATTGGCCACAATAGCGGTTTAATAGCCAATGAGGGATAAAGGTCCCCGATTAAAAAGACCAGTCCAACCATAAATGGCCATAGCCAGCCGGCATTTCGAAAGGAATGCTTCAGCCCGATCCCGATCCCGATCACGATGAGTAGCATCTTCCAGGTGAATAGCCACTCGGGAAATAGAAAGCCAAGTTTTTTTAGCAGAAAAACAATACCGGCTAGTACGATCAACGTGCCGAAGACAATTTTTCCGCGCTTATGCTCTTCAAGCATTTTTTGCCAGTCACTGGTATGTTGATTTTTATTTTGGAAATCCATACATTATATTTTTTTGACAAAAGTAGATATACCAAACACCTTATACCAAGCATCATTCGGTATGTCGCGGACGTAGGGAGGTAAGTAGTGGTACAGCGTCGGTGAATGGTGATCGAACCGGGTCAATACGCAAAACGCATTGCGCAGAACGCGTCACGAGGAACCAATCGCGGGCAACGAAACAATATTCAATATCCGCAACGAAGCTATCCAACCTTACAGGCCGTACATACTGCTTAAATATACCATTGCGGTCATGGCAAACGCGCCAAGGCATAATTCACGGCGATGCACATTTTCAAAAACATCATTGTCGCTGTGATGCATATCGAAGTACCGTTGCGAATCGGGTAATAATTCCATGACGGGTGTACCAAATTTTTTATTCATCGGTCCCACATCAGCTCCGCCTCCTTGCCGTTCGAAATTGTAAATGCCATAAGGAATCAATAAAGGCAACCACGATTTAATTTTTTGTCTTTGCGCTGCGCTCATCGTCATCGAAAAGCCAAACGGCGTAGCACCACCGGCATCCGTCTCAATGGCCAAAATATGTTTCTCTTTATTTTCGGCTGCCAGCTCAGCGTATTTCAAACCACCTCGTAAACCATTTTCTTCGTTCATAAATAAAATAGCCCTGATCGTTCTTTTAGGGCGTATACCCAGTTTTACAAAGGTTCGTAACACTTCAATACTTTGCACCACGCCCGCGCCATCATCGTGGGCACCTTCGCCAATATCCCAGCTATCGAGATGTCCACCAAAACAAACAATCTCGCCCGGTATTTCACTTCCGCTTATTTCACCCACTACATTGTACGACTTCACTTCCGGCAACATTTGGCAAGTGGTTCGGATATACATCCTGACATTTTTTTCGTCAGTGAGTTGTTTTTCCAATTGATCGGCAGCAATATTTGAAATGGCAACTGCGGGAATGGCCGGATATTTTTTATTATAGGCAATACTGCCGGTATGCGGTTGATCGTCGAAGGCAGAAGAAACCGATCGGATCACTACCCCAATAGCACCCATTTTTGCGGCTTCACTGGGCGCTCCCCAACGATAATAAACACAGGGGCCATAGCTGTCAAAAGTGTTGATATTGGTTTGATCAAAACGGTAATTAAAAAAAACGATCTTTCCCTTTATATCTTTTGGATTCATTCGTTGCAATTGTTCAATATTGTTCACCTTTACGATCGGCGCTTCTATTCCGGCTGCGCCTGTGCCTGTGGCATTACCCATCGAGGATATCCTTACCGACGTTTGTCGCCCTTTGCTGTCAATGATACGCGCACTTTCTTCTCCCCGCACCCAATGCGGAACCATCACCTCTTGCAAAAACACACGGTCGCATCCGGTTTTTTCCATCACTTCTTTGCCCCATTCTACAGCTTTTGCTGCTTGTGGTGATCCTGAAATTCGGTGACCAATATGTTTACACAAATAGCGAAGGTCAGTGTAACATTCGTAATGTGTTAAAATGCTGTTCGACATTTTTTTCAAGGTCGCACTGTCACTTTTGTAGTTTTGCGCAGAAGCAATCGATCCACACAGCAGCATGCTGGATAGACCGATCAAAATGATAGGGGAGTACCGGGCCATAGATGGAATATTAAGCGCTAAATGTACAAATTCGTACATGAAATTACCGGTTTTATAGTTATTATTTTAGCTGTTCCACGAAGCGATCAATCATTTAAAATTAAAAATGCAATACCTTCGCAGCCTAACAAAATGATGTATGCAAAAAATTCTTTTTTTCTTCGCTTGTTTCTTTGCTCTCTCAGTTTCTGCAAAAAATACGATTAGCTATCTGAGTCTTGAACGTACCCCCTGTTTCGGTCGTTGTGCTACCTACACCGTGGAGTTTTTTAGTAACGGTGAAGTGGTTTATACCGGAAAAGCCAATGTCAAAATGCTTGGCGTATACAAAGCCAGAATCAGCAAAACAAAGATGCGTTCTTTCTTTAGTCAGTTTGAAAAATACAAATATGCCGGTTTGCAAAGCCGCTACAATACGGAGGTAGTGGATGCACCGGGTATGCATATCGGTGTACGGGTTAATGGTAAATTAAGAAAAGTAAAACATGCCGAAGCCGGACCGCGTTTTCTGACACAGATTGGTGCCGATATCGATGAGCAAGTAGAATTACTGAAATGGAAGGCCGTTAAAGTTGATGAAGAGATTGTGGAGACAGTGGAAATTGCGGCACCGGTAGCTGGCGAACCGGAACCTGAAGTCTTCATCTATGCTGAGCAAATGCCCCAATTCCCGGGTGGGGAAATGGCTTTAAAGAAATATCTGCGTGACAATATTCAATATCCCCAAATGGCCAAAGAAAACGGTATTGAAGGAAAAGTGTTCTGTAAGTTCATTGTCGACAAAACAGGCGTAGTAACCAAAGCGGAAGTGGTTCGTGGTATCGGGCACGGATGCGATAGTGAAGCATTGCGTGTCATCAAAGGCATGCCGGCCTGGATACCCGGTAAACAAAACGGGAAGAACGTCAGTGTGACCTATACGCTGCCGGTCTTTTTTAAATTGCAATAATGCAGGTCGAACACGGTAACCGCATTTATTTTTAACTACCTTTAACCCTAAACTTAACCATCGTTGAAATTTGTTGATTATTCATTAGACCCTGCATTGCAGGAAGGTCTGGATGCCATGCGATTTGAGCAACCGACTCCAATTCAAGAGCAGGCAATTCCCTTGATTCTAGACAATCGTGACCTGATCGCCGTGGCGCAAACCGGAACCGGGAAAACAGCCGCTTTTTTATTGCCCATTCTCCACAAACTGACCATTGCTCAAAACCACCACACAGACACATTGATCATTGTGCCGACACGCGAACTGGCTTTGCAAATCGATCAGGCTGTACAAGGCTTTGCATATTTTACCGGTGCCAGTTCCTTGGCTATTTATGGCGGCGGAGATGGGATGTCGTTTGAAACCGAAAAGAGAGCCTTGACACAAGGTGCCAATATTATTATTGCTACCCCGGGCAGACTCATGTCGCATCTCAATATGGGGTATGTGAAATTTAATCATATCAAACATTTTATCCTCGACGAAGCTGACAAAATGCTTGATATGGGTTTTGTGGATGATATCACGCGCATCGCGTCATATCTGCCTAAGGTCAGACAAACCTTATTGTTTTCGGCTACCATGCCACCGGGGATTCGAAAATTGGGCGAAAAATTATTACACAAGCCCGCCCAGATCAGTATCGCCGTCTCGAAACCCGCTGAGGGGGTCACGCAGAAGGCGTATATGGTTTACAATGCGCAAAAAAATGAGCTGATCAAATACATTTTACAAAATGAACAACACCAAAGTGTTTTGATTTTTTCGTCCACCAAGCAAAATGTAAAGAACCTGAACTGGGAATTGCGTCATGCGGGTTTGAAAGCGAAGGCTATCCATTCTGATCTCGAACAGGCAGAACGTGAAGAAGTACTGCGCGAATTCAGGGCACGAAAGATTCAGATCATTGTGGCGACCGATATTTTATCACGTGGAATCGATATTGAAGACATCAGTCTCGTGATCAATTATGATGTGCCGGGCGATGCCGAAGATTATATTCATCGTATTGGTCGTACAGCCCGTGCCAGTTCAAAAGGCGAAGCCATAACGTTTATCAATGAACTCGACCAATTTAAGTTTCATAAAATAGAAACACTGATCGAACGCGTGATTGATAAAACACCTTTGCCCGCGACATTAGGGGAAGGTCCGGTTTACGATCCCAAAAAGAAACCGCGTTCGGGCGGCGGATTTCAAAAGCGCAAGTTTAACCGGAAGTAAAATGTGTACAAGCCTCGTGCGATAGTTGCGGAAACTTTTGCTAACAATACCCCATCAAAAAGAATCAGTAAAACTCGACAACCGAAACTTCAATTTTTCGAAACAGCCACTCATCATCTTTCAACGCGATCATCATCGGATCCCGCATAATGAAATGACAGGCTATTTTCTTCTGTTCAAATTGCTTGGCTACCTTTTCCATTTGCGCAAAACAAGTTTCCAGATGTTTGCGGTAAGCAGTGTCAGCCAAACTATCGCCGGCATAATAATAACTTTTAAGATAGATCACCACATCTGCACTATCTTCAATAAATTCAGGCCAATAGTGAATAATGGAATCGACGTGATTTTGCGACAAACTATCGAGTAGCCCGTGTGTACTGTCAACTTGCAATGTACAGGTATACAGGGTATCGATCAGCCCGGGTTGTTTGAGCCGAATATCCAGATACAGGTTTTCGGGCAAATATTCATTTGTCAGTTGTATGGTTTTTCGATAGGGTCGGTACGACGGGTTATCGCAAACGATGGTATATGTTTTTCCCATTTGCAAGGCCTTGGTATAACTACCATCCCCTGCATTGCTGATTTCAGTACCGACTGAAGTTTTGTAAAACGAATTGAGAAAGTCAATTGGTTCTTTGGTGAGATGATTCGTATAATATTTGTCTTTTACAAAACCATGCAAACACAAAGTAGGTATCGGTTTTATGGCATCATACAACTCAAAAGAATAAAGATCAAGCCCCCCTTTTGAGTCGGCGCGGTCAGAAGTACAATAACCCAAATCGCCTTTCGCATTTACCACAATTGAACCGTCAAATTTTTCGGTATTAATGGGAGCTCCCAAATTGATCGGTTTTTTCCAGCTACTGTCTTTGTTTTTGCGTGCCACAAAAAGGTCAGAACTACCCAATCCGATATGCCCGTTACTGGCGAAATACAAGGTTTCATTGTCCGGATGAATAAAAGGGGACGTTTCATCTTTGTCGGTATTGATCACGGGCCCGAGATTTACGGGTTTGGTCCACAAACGGTTCACCACCCGCGAAACCCAGATATCCATGCCGCCATAGCCACCTTCCCGGTTACTCGTAAAATACATTTCAGTATTGTCGCTGTTAAGGCAGGGTTGTCCCTCGTAGGCCGTTGTATTGATCGTATATCCAAACATTTGCGGCGAACTCCAGCCTGCATTTTCACGATAGCTGAATACAATATCACAGCCACCCCCGCGTATCCCATCCGGACTCCGCATATCACATCGGGTGTAAAACAAGTAATTGCCATCAGCACTCAACTTGGCCGCACCATCAGGTAAACCGGTATTGGGTGGATACCCCATATTGTAGGCTTTATGCCATTTACCACTACTGTCACGTTCTGCAATAAAAAAATCTTCATTCCCTCCGACGTTTCGTGTAAACACCATCCGGTTTCCATCCAAACTGACCGAAGGAAGATATTCATTTTCGGCCGTGTTGATACTGTCACCCAGATTCAGCAATACGATGCCCGGTACCGGTGTTTTATCCGCCGTTGCCCGTAGCGTATACTGCATCCTTTTTTTTTCTACTTTGTTTTGTATAGTGGTATCGAGGTCTGCTACCGACAAGCGATTCAAAATGAGCAATCCCAGCTCGTCATCCTTATTGCTCATCATTTTATTGGCCAGAAAAGTGAGCGGTGCGTAGGCTTCATTGGCTTGCAGATCAATGGCTTTATTGGCATTGAGTAATACATTTTTTTGATCTTTTTTGCGATAGTAGAGTTCCGCCAGCCGAATATAGGTTTTTACTTTTTGCGGATATTGTTTATCGAGTTCAGACAAACATTCGATGGCCTTATCATATTTTCCTTGTTTGACCAACTCATCACAATGATAAAAGGCACTGCGATACTGTTTTGCCGAGTCGGTTTGTGCGCGGGCAACAAACTGAAGCACAAGTAAAAAGTACAGGCAAATAAAGCCTTTTTGTAGGGGCCGGCGGTAACACTTTATTTGGCGCAATTGCGACGCTCCGTTCATCTGCATTTTTACTATTGGGCGCGCTAAAGTACAAATAATTGAGCAAAGAGGGTAGTCAGCCCTAAGGTGTGTCCGGCAAGTTTCACGCACCAACGACAAATTGGATGAATACATTTCTGCTTGACCGCCCGGCAGCAATTCATATAAAACCCTCTTTCCCGGTATTCAGCTTTTCTTTGTATTTTTGCCTGCTAATTTTAAAAGTATGAATGCAACGCTCAGTGCGAAAGATTTTGCAACCGATCAGGAAGTACGTTGGTGCCCCGGCTGTGGCGATTACAGTATCTTGAAGCAAGTGCAAACGGTTTTGCCAACCTTGGGCATCCCGCGTGAAAACTTTGTCATTATCTCCGGTATCGGCTGTTCATCACGCTTTCCGTACTATATGAATACCTACGGTATGCATTCCATTCATGGTCGGGCTACTGCAGTTGCCAGCGGCCTCAAAGCTACCCGTCCCGAACTCAGCGTTTGGATAGTGACCGGCGATGGTGATGCTATGAGTATTGGTGGAAATCACCTTATTCATTTGCTACGCCGAAATTTTAATGTGCAATTGCTGTTGTTTAATAATCAGATTTACGGTCTAACGAAAGGACAATATTCCCCGACTAGCGAAACCGATAAAATAACCAAGTCGACGCCTTTTGGCAGTATCGATCATCCGTTCAATCCTGCCGCACTGGCGCTAGGTGCTGATGCCAGTTTTGTGGCGCGCAGTATGGATCGGGATACCAAGCATCTTCAGGAAATGTTGAGGAGGGCAGAGGCGCATAAAGGAACTTCCTTCGTAGAGATCTATCAAAATTGCAATATTTTCAACGATGGGGCCTTTGAAGTGTTTACCGAGAAAGCCACTAAAATAGCGTTCACACTTTTTGTCGAACATGGTAAACCATTGGTTTTTGGCAACGATCGGCAAAAGGGAATTATCCTCGATGGATTGTCGCCCAGGGTGGTTGATTTGTCGCAGGGATACAGCGAAAGTGATTTATGGATTCACGATGAACAAGATCTGCATAAAGCGCAAATACTCACACGATTGTTTGATAACCCGGGTGCAGACCATTTTATGCCGCGTCCTTTTGGTGTTTTGTATGCTGCTGAACGTCCCTGCTATGAAGATCAACTGCATCAACAAATTCAATGGGCCGTGGGCAAAAAAGGAATAGGCGATCTGGATGCCTTGTTGGCCGGAAACGAAACCTGGACGGTACTCTAATGCAGTTTAAAGCCTCCAAAAAAACTTTCGTTACTGATCTTCGCGTCAGATGTGATCTGCATCCTCTAGTTTTCTGTTGGCTTGTGTTGGGTTTATCGCTAATGAGCGCTTGTACAAAAAGTACACTTTGCCTTACGCCGAAAGTCGTAGCCTTAAGAGGTGGATTTTACTGGCAGGATACGGCTGCCGTATTCAAAGATAGCCTACTCACGAACGCAAACCTGATCTTTGGAAAAAGTTTTTCCTACCAGTTGAATGTGCGTCAAAGCAGCAAATTTGCTTTTTCCCTCGCCCAAGATACCGGTGTAGTCAAGGTTTTTTTTCAGTCAGATTCAACATCAAGCGATCCACAAACGATTGATACTTTACTACTGCATTATGACCGGCAACCGCACTTTATTTCAACAGCCTGCGGATACGAAACTTTTTTTTCGATCAATCGTATCGAGTATTCTCAACAGGTGATTGATACCGTGATCTTAAGCAATGCAAATGTCAACAATGATGTAAATAAAGAACATATAAAAATTGTCATCCGCAAATAGTCGATATAAAAAAAACAGAAGCCTGACCCTTCTTTACCTGCGGCCATTGAGTTGCTTACTCTTGCTATGTTGTGCCTTACAAAGCTTTGCGCAAAAAGACAGCGTTGCCACGAAAGCGGTTGAACTTCCGGAACCACGATTCGATTATTTTCGTTTGGGTGTTGATCTGTCAAAATTTTTGGCTTCCCCACTGGCGCCTGCATACAACGCCTACGAGTTTAGTTTTGATACGCACTACAAAAAAGATCTTTGGTTGGCGGCTGATTTCGGTTGGGGAAAATCAAGGGTCAATAACGACAATATTGCCTTTAATAGCCGGAATTTTTTTCTTCGTCTGGGGCTCGATAAAACTTTTTTTAATCAAGAGTTCAAGGGGGATCTCGACAATGCGTTTATCGGTTTGCGGTATGGAATGGCTTATGTACACCGTGCTGAAGCAACCTATGCCATCAAAGATACCGTTTGGGGAAATACATCAGGTTCGGTAGCCGGTGCCGATTTTCTCGCACACTGGATCGAACTGGGGGCAGGATTCAGACTGGAACTGGTTAAAAATATTTTTCTGGGTTGGAATATCCGAGCCAAAACATTCGTGAACCCTTCCACATTTAAAGAACTGCCGCCCGCCTATATCGCCGGTTATGGCAGGGGGGAAAAGAACACCGCTTTCGGATACAATCTTTTTCTCATGATGGGCTTTGGTGATAAAAGGGTGAATGCGAAAGCACCAATGAATCCGCAGGTCAAGGGTCAGTCGAAACCAAAAGCTTCGCCCCCACCAAAACGCAGAAGGCGAAATTATTGAATGGTTTAGCTGTAACGTTCATCTGGGAACGGATTGTGATTGCTGTTTTTTTTTTGCATACCGGCCGAAGAAGTTTGCCTAGCTTGACAAATAAAAAGCCGACCTTTGCCCAAACAATTTATCACGCTTACAAACCGCTATGATGAACGGACTCAAAAATGAAACCTCACATTATTTACGACAGCATGCCGAAAATCCTGTACACTGGCAACCGTGGAGCGAAGCAGCTTTTGCGCAAGCGAAAGCTGAAAATAAGCCCGTGTTGCTGAGCATAGGATACTCATCGTGTCACTGGTGTCATGTCATGGCCCATGAGAGTTTCGAAGACGAGGAGGTAGCGGCGATCATGAACAATACGTTCATTAATATCAAGCTCGATCGCGAAGAATTTCCCGACATCGATCATATGTACATGGATGCAGTGCAGGCCATGACAGGAAGTGGTGGCTGGCCACTGAATGTTTTTCTTACGCCTGAAAAGAAGCCTTTTTACGGAGGTACCTATTTTCCCCCGAAGCGTATGTTCAACCGGGCTTCCTGGAAAGAAGTACTGATCAATGTGTCGCAGTATTTTACACAAAACCGCGAGAATGTTGAACAACAGGCCGCACAGTTAATGCAACATTTACACCAAAATGCCCTTACACCATCGGGTAGGGCTGCCGTGGACGCGAATCTTGCTGATAAAGCAACAACGGACAAACGCATCTTTGATCAACTGATAAAAAACGCAGATCTTACAGAAGGCGGATTTGGTCAGGCACCGAAGTTTCCGTCCACCTTCGCGCTTACTTTCCTCCTTGACTATTATGCGTTGTATAAAGATCAAACGGCTTTGAACCATGTCTGCTTATCACTCGACAAAATGGCCATGGGGGGTATTTACGATCAAATCGGTGGAGGTTTTGCCCGATACAGTACCGACAGGTTTTGGCTGGCCCCTCATTTCGAAAAAATGTTATACGATAATGCGCTTCTACTGGAAGTGTATGCGAAAGCCTGGTCGTATACCCACAACGATTTTTATCGTGATATTGTTGAGCAAAGTATTGGATGGTTGACAAGAGAGATGATGAACGATGAAGGCGCGTTCTATGCAGCACAAGATGCCGATAGCGACGGGGTGGAAGGGAAATTTTATACCTGGCAGATCGAAGAATTGAAACATATTTTAAGGGATGATTTCCCCTTGTTCGAAAAGTTTTATGGGGTTAGTGAAGAAGGCAACTGGGAACATACGAATATTTTGCAGACCAACGCTGACCGTTTAGCGAGCCTGTCTGAAACGGAAAAACAGCAAATCGGCGAAACGAAACAGGTATTGCTGGCAGCCCGTCAAAAACGCAACCTGCCACTGACCGACGACAAGATCATTTTGAGTTGGAATGCTTTGATGAACAAAGCACTATCATTGGCAGCACTGATTTTCGACAGAGATGATTACCTTTTACTCGCTACCCGAAATATGGAATTTCTGTTGACGCAAATGAACAGCGCCCAAACGCTTTACTATCATACCGGGCAAGGGGGGCATTGTAAAATCGCCGCCTATCTCGACGATCTGGCGTTTCTGGCCTCAGCCTTGCTGCAATTAAACGCCGCCACCGCCGAGGTGCGATACTTGATTCGGGCCGCAGAAATTGCAACGTATATCGATGCGAATTTCAAGAATGAACAGTCTGAATTTTTTCATTACACCCATCGTATGCATCTTCAGGTAGCGGTCAATAAAACAGAAACGTACGATGGCGCTTTACCCGCTTCAAGTAGCATTTTGTGTCAGGTATTGCATCATTTGGGATACATTTTTCACCGCCCTGAATGGACAACTTCCGCACAATTGATGTTGGCAAAAATGGAATCACTTTTAAGCCAATATCCCGGTTCGTTTGGCGTGTGGGCGGCAACGTTTTTACAAGGGTGGAACTATACTGATGTGTGTGTAGCCGGACCCAATGCGCAAAAAAATATCCGGGTGTTTCACAATAAAAAATACCGGGCCGACGTTAGGTATACGGGCATAAATACAAACGAAGAAACGATAGCAGAACTTAGGGGAAAATATGCGGAAGGGGAATGCCGCATATATATTTGCAAGAATCAGCACTGCCTTTCGCCTTTCACCTCAACAGAGGCTGCGATGACAGTAATTTATCCGGAAATATTTTGAGATATTGTATTTATTTTCTTATTTAGCACTTGATTTTATTGGGGGATAAAATAAAGTAGTTCACATCTTTCATTTTATTTTTTAATAGGGTCAAAAAAAAATTTGATCATTTTTATATAAGAATTAAAATATCCAACATATATTGTGCAGATATTTGACTTAACAAATATTTTTAATATATTTGCCTTCTTGTATAAAACAATAAACGGACTATGATAAAACAATTTTCGTTACGATTATTCGCATTAGGATTAATAGTTACAGCATGGGGATGTGGTGGTGGAGGAACGGCCTCTAACGGACAGTTGGTAGGCACAACACATAAAACAAATACCATTCCTCCTTCACCGGTAGGAATGACATGGGTTCCATCCGGCGTTATGCATATGGGGGCCAGCGATCAGGATATGAGAAATGCGAACGATGTTAAAAACCGCACTGTACAAATGTTCGGTTTTTACATGGATGCTACCGATG
>CAZFKA010000051.1:0-239 GCA_964519155.1 uncultured Bifidobacterium sp.
CGATATAGCCGAGGAAATAGCCTATCACGATTTGAAAATATTGAAACCCCGTGCTACCCACTGTGCCCGGTACACTCACAAAAGTGACCCCACTCAATGAAGTGCCGATCATGCCAAAAGCCACCAACATCCAGTTTGAATTTCGGTTGCCGATAAAGAACGACTCATTATTGCTTTTTTTAGACGTAAAATAGGCGACCAGCAAAAGCAAAGTAAAATACGACAATACGAAAAACAGC
>CAZFKA010000051.1:249-15360 GCA_964519155.1 uncultured Bifidobacterium sp.
CAATACACCTGATGACATAATTACGCAGTTTTGTGAAGGCTAAAAGTAATATAAAAGCCCATGGATTAATCGAAAACGGTAAAAGTAATTTTTTTCGGATGGTAACAAAACAGATTCTTTAGGAAGCGACAAGAATTGGTATACGAAACGTCACCGCCTACCACCCCCTATCAATTTCAATTATTGTTGGGCAATTACGCTGCCACTTCCGCTTATACTGGTACGAACAGCGGGTTTGCCGCGATAATAAATATTTCCGCTTCCCGCGATATCTGCGTCAAGGGTATTGGACACACTGACTTCCACACTGCCTGAACCAACAACAGTAGCATCAGTAGCTTCCGTATGCAGATCAAAGGCATTAACATGGCCCGAACCGGTAATTTTGGTGAGCAATTCTTTGGTGTCGCCAACCAAACGAATGCTTCCACTTCCCATCACATTTGCTTCCAGATGTTGATTGTGTACATCATGTAATTGTATTGCACCACTACCCTGATTGTCCACAACACAATGCGCTGTCAATGCACCCTTCACGGATATCCGACCACTTCCATCATTGTCGATCGATTGCAAATCCCGGATCCGCATCGTAATGATGATCGGTTCGCGGGTATTGATCGATTCGTCGTCTTTCGCACGAATATGCAGTTGATCATTCACCATGTCAAAAACGATCAGTGCAGCTATAGATTTTTCACATTGCAAAAAACATTGGTAGGGGCTGTCAGGGTTCATTTCAATATGGATATCGGCTGCAATCGACGAGCGGATATGCGAAAAGCCGCTGATATGAATTTGATTCCCTTTCCGTTCGACCGTTTTTTGATCAGTCGTAATGATGTTGCAGGCCAATAAAAATAAAAGGAGGACAAATAAAGAGACTTTCATCGGTATATCGGTTTAGTAATGACCAATTGTCTTTTGCCCGTGGCGACAGCCCTACAGTTCTCTTTGCTGTTTCCAAACCCTATAGCCAATAAAGCCCATAAACAACAAGGGCATGGCGGCGAGATAAATTATCCCCCCATTCAATCCTTTGGCACTTTCTTCATTGGCGCTCGACGCTAGGGTTGTTTTACATACGGCACACTGGCTGAATGCGGCCAGAGAAGTCAGCATCAACAAACAGGCGAAAAAGATTCGTTTGAACATACTGCAAAATTTAGCCAAAAAAGCGATACCACAAAATGATTGAGGTGAAAATTTTCAGACACGGCCGATTGAGCGCGAGGAAGCGAAGTAAAATTGGAAGATCAATGGTTTTAGCCTAACTTTGCCAATTGCCCTTTTCGCAGGGCATGCCCGCAGGTATGGCTATTTCGCATATTGTAAAATATATATACAACAACAGTTCCGATGAAGTAATTCGGCGCGGAAAGAGAATTTTTCTCACCCAGGGAGTAAAGCTGGTGAAGAAAGATGACCTTACCAACCAATTGTTGTTTAGGGTACGAAACGATCAATATTACAACCAGTATAACGTTACAATATCGAAATACCTTGACGAAAAAAATTTGTCGGCCCGTTGTCAATGCCCCTACAATATGGGGGAGATTTGCCGTCACGAAGCGGCCGCATTATTTTTTCTCAACGAGTTGATCGTCAATCAGGCGCTGGACAATAGTCAGGCGCATTTTAATCAGGCGCATACCGTTATCCGGATGTTGAGTATCGATCTCAAATCGTTAAGGCTTTTTACATCAAACGCCATTTTTGAAGAAGCGGAGCAAATTGCAGCCAGCACGAAGGCGCAGATCAATAAGGCAGCTAACGAAAAAGTAGACGCTACATTGTTTGTCGACGATCAGTCGTACAATCTTATTCTCAAACGCAACGATGATAAAACCTTTGATACGTCGTGTACTTGTGATGAAACACGTCATCCACTCTGTAAACACAAAGTGGTGTTGTTCTTACAATTGCTGAATAATCACGGACCGCAATATTTCGATTCGATTCGCAATTGGGATACGCAGAAAAATAAATTATTAGGTTTATACGGCTATTCTTTAGCTGACGACCTCAGGGGTAAATTTGAATTTTATTATCAAGATGAAAAACCTTTTCTGAAAGTACTCGATCCTTCCATTAAAAAGGTTTCGGCTGCACCAAAACCGGAAACAATTGCTGCACAGTCGAAACCTGTTGTGCGTCTCGATTTGCCTAAACGACGTTTGGGTGTTGTGGTCAATATGCAAGAAGAAGATTATCCTTATTTCAGTATCGATCTGGTTGAAGGAGAAGCCGTGGAAAGCAGTTCACACTTCACCGGCAATATTACGAAAGTAGATACGTCAAAATTTATCGACCCTGAACAGTATGCCGAAACGGATCGTGACTTGTTGCCCCTGGTGCGTAAATTACAAAAAGGAGAGATCAGTCGTTTTATTGCCAAAAATTCACCTTTTGGGGATATCTGGGAAAATATAGTTCATACAAATACCGAGTGGACCCAGGAATCGAAAGACTTATTATATGAATATCTACAGCCCAAATTATCCAGACTTTTTTCATTGATGGGCGAAAGCAATCCGATTTATGTTTTGCCCAAGGGTGAGCCCTACAAAACGGCTTCGCTTTATCGTGTCGAAGAGGTGCATATTGCGGTTAGCACTGCATTTAAGGTGGAAAAGACCCATGCGCATATTGCCTTGAATATCCATTTCAACATCGACGATACTGTATACAATGTGGCCAATAGTGAGTTGGGCAACAGTATTTTATTTTTGATCGATAGAAAATTATTTCTGGTTCAAAAAGCACAGAATGCCTCCATCATTTCCTCTTTGCATGAATTGCAAACGATTGCCCATGAAAACTGGTCGAACGTTTTACAGGAAAAGATCATTCCATTGAGTAAGAACTTTGATGTTCAGTTTGGCAAAGGCTTAGTGGAGTATAAGGAAACATTTATTCCGAAACCTTTTGTTTTTCTCGGAGAGCAAGGGTCATATTTTGTTTTAAAGCCCATGTTTGAGTACGACGGCACCATGGTGGAATGGAATCAGGAATTGAGTTTATACGCCAATCAACAAGGGAAAGTGGTTATTATCAGACGGAATACGGAATATGAAGCAACGCTTGTGAATATGCTACGCAGTTTGCATACCCATCTCAAAAAGCCTGAATACGAAAATCATTTTGCCATTCATGCGAAACATGCTTTACAGAAGAATTGGTTTTTTCTTTTTTTCGACAAAATGAAAGAAGAGAAAATAGAAATGCTGGGGTATGAAAATCTTCGAAATTTTAAGATCCATAAATCAAAGCCATCCACGAAAGTGTTTATATCATCGAATCTCGACTGGTTTGATACCGAAGTGGAAATTGATTTTGCCGGACAGAAAGCCAGTCTTGATGATATACAAAAAGCGTTGTCGCAAAAAGTGAATTATGTGGCATTGGGCGATGGCACATACGGTTTGTTACCGGAGGAGTGGCTGGCGCGTTTTTCACTATTGTTTAAGATGGCGGAAACCAATGGCGGTAAACTGAAGGTCAGTAAATATAATTTCAGTGTGATCGACGAATTACACGATCTGATCGACGATGAAGCCGTCAAACAGGAGCTTGAAGAAAAGAAATTGAATCTCTTGGCGCAAACGCCTGAAAATTTTAACCAGATTGCGATTCCGTCTCAACTGACTGCCGAACTACGGCCTTATCAGGTAGCGGGTTATCAGTGGCTGACCTATCTCGATAAAATTAAATGGGGTGGTTTGCTCGCCGATGATATGGGTTTGGGCAAAACCATACAAACACTCACGTTTCTTCAATACTTTAAAAATGAGAACGGAAATTTAACGGCGCTGGTGGTTTGCCCGACTACTTTATTGTTTAATTGGGAAAATGAGATCAACAAGTTTACACCTGAGCTTACCTATATCATTCACCATGGTCCCAATCGCACCGCGGCATTGGAGGCGCTGACGGGTTACAATATCATTATTTCCACTTATGGAACCCTGCGAAGCGATATCATGATGTTGCAAAAGATAGCAATGGATTATGTGGTGCTTGACGAATCGCAAACAATAAAAAATCCCACGAGTAAGGTGGCCAAAGCCGCGCAATTGTTGAATACGCAAAACCGGATCGCACTCAGTGGTACACCCATGCAAAACAATACTTTTGATATTTACTCGCAAATGAACTTTCTGAATCCGGGTATGCTGGGTACCAAAGATTTTTTTAAGGAACAATTTGCCAAACCGGTCGATAAGTTTCATGACCTGGAAACCAAACAACATTTACGCAAACTTATTTATCCATTTTTGTTGCGTCGTACCAAGGAGCAAGTGGCACAGGATCTGCCGGAGAAAACCGAAATTACTTTGTATTGCGAAATGGGTAAGGAACAGCGCGCTATCTATGATATGTACAAAAATATGTATCGGGCACAGATCCTGGGAACTATCGAAAACCAAGGCATCGAACGTTCGCAGTTCGCCATTTTACAAGGCTTGATGAAACTACGTCAGATCTGCGATTCGCCGGCTATATTAAAAGAAGAAACCAAATATGAAAACCACAGTGCCAAGCTCGACGAACTGGTGCGGGAAATGCAGGAAAATATCGGCGATCATAAAGTATTGATTTTCTCACAGTTTTTGGGAATGTTGTCGCTTATCAAAGAAAAACTCCATAAAAACGATATCCGTTTTCAGTATTTCGATGGGAGCTTTACCGCCATGCAAAGAGAAACGGCTATCCGCGATTTTCAAGACAACCCCGAATGTAGGGCATTTCTTATTTCGTTGAAAGCAGGGGGTATGGGGTTGAATCTCACCGCAGCCGATTATGTCTATATCGTGGATCCTTGGTGGAACCCGGCTGTTGAACAACAGGCCATCGACCGTACCCATCGAATAGGACAAACAAAAAACATTTTTGCCTACCGACTGATCTGTAAAGATACTGTTGAAGAAAAGATTATGCTTTTGAAAGATAAGAAGAATTCACTTGTCAAAGACATCGTAAGCGACGATACCCAAATGATTAAGCAATTGACCAAAGATGACGTGAATTATCTGTTTAGTTAATTGAATTTTACAATAACGTTTTGTACATTTATTGTATGAAAAATAATCTGGAGCGACTGATCAAACAAACGGTTCCTTTCAAGTCTGACTATATTAAAGCAGAACTTGGTTTGATTTATTTATCCTCACTGCTGAGTAACCAGAATTTTCAATACTACAAGCAATTCAATCTTTCGCCCCAACAATATAATATTCTGCGTATCCTGCGGGGGCAATTTCCCAGGGCGATCAATATTTCGTCGATCAAAGAACGTATGCTCGACAGGATGAGTGATGTATCGCGTATAGCCGAACGACTTTGTCGTATGGGACTTATCATTAAACAACCCAACGTGATCGATAAGCGTAATGCCGATATTACTATCTCAGAGAAAGGGCTCGATTTGCTAAAAATCATTGATGAAAACGCTGTGCATGAACGCTCGCTGATCTCGCATTATACCGCTGAAGAAGTGCAGGATCTCAATGCGCTGATCGATAAATTGCTCGACCATGTGTAAGATGCGTGCAGGAAATTAAATCTGTATTTTTTTCTTTATTAATCTTTTTCTAATTTCACCCAATGAGCACCAACAGTTTAGAAAAGCTGATCAAGTTAAGCACACCCTTTGTGAACCCCTTTTATAAGGGCGTAGTGGGTATTCTGTATCTTGAAACATTGATCATGCAGGATCTTGATAAACATCTTTCACAATACGGACTGACCTATCAGCAATTTAATATTCTTCGTATCCTGAAGGGGCAATACCCCAAGGGTGTAAAGTTGTCGCTGTTGCAAGACCGTATGTTGCACAAGCAAAGCGACGTTTCCCGTTTGGTCAACCGATTGGTGAAACAAGGCATGGTGGATAAAAAGGAAGATGAAACCAACAAAAGACGTTTGTCGATCACCTTGTCGCCTTTTGACTATGAACTCATTCACTCCATCGATGTCAACGGTATACGTTTTCAGTCGGTGATGAGTAAATTGAACGAAGCAGAAATGGAGCAATTGAATCTGCTCTTCGACAAAATTTTGCGGACTATGCTGTAACGGGCGGCCTGCATGCTACAACAAGCGGAGGTTTAATGACGGTCGAATTGTAAACGCAATCCTTTTACTGCGTCGTTGACTTGTCCGTTTTCGTAAGCAATATGTCCATTCACGAAAGTCTGTTCAATCCGGGCCGGGAAAGTGTGGCCTTCAAAGGGACTCCAGGCGCATTTGTACAAAATATTACGCCGATCGACGGTATAGGATTGGCGCAGGTTTAGCAGCACAGCGTCGGCAAAATAGCCTTCGCGGATATAGCCGCGGTCTCGTACATTGAAACAAATAGCCGGGGCATGACAGGCTTTTTCCACAATTTTTTCTAACGAAATTCGGCCCTTTCGAAAAGCTTCCAATAAAAGATAGAGGCTATGTTGCACCAAAGGAATTCCGGAAGGAGCCTGCAAATAGGGTTGCTTTTTTTCGTCAAGCGTATGTGGGGCATGATCTGTTGCCAGAATATCAAGGCGATCGTCGAGCAATGCTTCCCACAAGGCTTCCCGGTTTTCAACTGCCTTGATAGCAGGATTACACTTGATCAGGTTGCCATACCGGACGTAGTCGTCGGCTGAAAAATGGAGGTGGTGTACACAGACTTCCGCACTGATCCGTTTTTCGGCCAAGGGGAAAAGATTGGTAAAAAGACTTAGTTCTTTGGCCGTACTAATGTGTAGAATATGTAAACGGGTATTGTGTTTTTTGGCGAGTTGTATCGCTCCCAGCGATGACTCATAACAGGCTTCAGTATCGCGAATGACAGGATGATATTTGACGTCGTCAAAATCGACTTGTGCTGCGCTGAGACGTTCTATATTTTGTTTAATAATATTTTCCTGTTCGCAATGGGTTGCAATCAAAAGTTCACTTTCCGAAAATACTTTTTCGAGGGTCACAATATTGTCGACCAGCATATTGCCGGTACTGGAACCCATAAAAATCTTCAGTCCGCACACTTCGTTTTTTCGATCATTGGTTCGAAGGGCTTCTTCGACGTTATCGTTTGATACACCCATAAAAAAACTGTAGTTCGCCACTGCAGTATTTTTTCCGATCAGATATTTTTCTTCAAGTAATGCCTGACTTAGCGTGGGTGGCTTTACATTCGGCATTTCCATAAAACTAGTGACACCACCCGCCACAGCTGCACGCGATTCGCTTTGTATATCTGCTTTCCAGGTCAATCCGGGTTCTCTGAAATGTACCTGATCATCAATAAGGCCGGGCAATAAATGCAAACCCTCCCCATCAATTTCCCGCGCGTTTTCGCGGACAGCAATCTGATCATCGATTTTTTCGAATCGTTGATTTTTGATCAATACATCCTGCGTACGGATCTGCCCTTCGTTGACGATTTGCACATTTTTGAGAAGAATAGCACTCATTTGCGACGGTTTATATACCTGCAAAGATGCAATAAAAAAAAGCAATATCGATATTCATTCCTTCCATCGTTCCGGAAAATTTAGTCCGTTCAGCGACGCTCAGTTTACCACTTTGCCATAAGCTGTTTGGCTGCCGCTTTCAACGCGCAACAGGTAAACACCCCGGGCAAAATCTAAACGAAAGCGTATTGTTCCTGCTGCTGAAGGTTCAAAAGACCGAACGAATTGTCCACTCAAATTATAGACAAGTACCCGATGAACTGCCTGATCGGCTTGAATGACAATTTCATTGCGCTGCATATCCTTAGCGATGTGGATATGACCACTTTCCGCAATATCGGACAGAGAATTGACAATATTGGTATTGAACACCGCATTGGGTGATGCTCCCGCTTTTTCTTCGTAAAATAAAAGACGCTCACCATTCACGCTATTGTACCAAGTATACGAATTGAGCGTTGGGCCTAAATTGTTGGTCCTGACTTTTTTGATACGGATCACCTGCTGATAAGTGGCATTGGGAGTATCAATGTGCCATAACCATCATAAGTCAGGGTAACATCACCGGTTTGATAACTGCTCACGGCATTCGCTGCAGTATAGTTTGTTTTGCTGTAGGTGTTGACGGCCACCTGATTGTAAGTGAAAGGGAAAACCAGATCCATTTCAGGATTGTCGTTAATTTCGTAGGGGCTCCCCGCGATATGTGCTCCCCACAAAACAAAACTGTCTGCCGTAAGTTGATAATAGGTATTGCCAATCAGGGCTACCAAAGCGGGATCGGTAAAATGCCAATTGGCCACGGGATAGTCGGTAGCATACGGTGTTCCGGCCGGTGAAGAAACAGTGTAGTTGATGATGGGGATTCCGGCGTCTTTCAGCAAACCGGATGCATCCCAGGTTACATTAGCACCGTTTGTGGCAATAGGGACAAGCGGAAGGGTTGCCGCGGAAACGACAGCAAGCGGTGCCACATAGCCAATCGGGCTGGTACCGGTTAAAATAGGTTGAGCAACGGTTTGCAGCGTTGGGAATGTCAAAATAAGGAAAAGAATTTTTTTCATGTTGCGGGGTTTTATGCACTAAATGTAAGTGCCCGGTAAGTCATTCGCTTACTTTTTGCGCATTTCCTTTTCAAAATACCCACCGGAGGGTAGGCCGAACAACAATGCTTTTGGATGAAATTAATATCCATAAGCAGCAAAAATTGTTCTATTTTTAGCGCATATTTTTCATTATGAAGAAACAGTTTCTGCTGATCTGCCTGATATGTTTTTTGTTGCCGGGGTTTGCACAAAATACTTTTTTACGGAAGAGTATGGATGCCTATTTTCAAATTGAACGACTGGATATTTTGAGCGGGCAGGTGTCGGATACCTTGCATACAGCGTTGAATGGTATGACGAGAAAAGATGTGGTGCAATATGTAGAAAATTATACGAAACAAAATGAAGAATCGCTCAATGCTGTTGAACGTGACGAATATGCAAAGATCATTTCGAAAAGTGGGGAATGGGCTGAAAGCGGTGATGGGGCTATAGAATCAGACTATTCATTGTTCAATGTGTTTTATGAAAGACAATCTGATTTTTTTCACTATAAAAATGACAAGGTCACCTTTGTACTCAATCCGGTGATCCATTATCAACAAACACTGGAAACCGGTAACCTGAAACAGAATTTATTTTTTAATGCTAAGGGTGTAGAGGCCAGAGGATTGTTGGGGAAGCATATCGGCTTTTATACCATTTTTACCGATAACCAGGAACGCGGACCGCTGCATCATCAACAATATGTAAGCCGTCATCAGGCTGTACCGGGCATTACCTATTTTAAGGAATTTAAACTGAATAAACCGGGACTTGCACAAGATTATTTGTATGCTGCCGGTTATGTAGATGCTGAACTGATCAAGAATACATTTAATGTTTCATTCGGGACAGACAAATTTCAAATCGGCGATGGATATCGCAGTCTTTTTCTATCAGATTTTGGCAGTAACTATACTTTTCTGAAACTCAATACCCGTTTTGGTCGTTTCAATTATCAAAACCTGTACATGGAACTCACACCGCAATATTTTCGTGGAGGTGATCGTTTGTTGCCCCGAAAGTATGCCACCATGCATCATCTGAGTATCAATGCTGCCCGATGGCTGAATGTAGGATTGTTTGAAGGAATTGTCTTCAACCGAAAAGATCATTTCGATTTTACGTATCTCAACCCGATCATTTTATATCGCAGTGTCGAACAAACGAATGGTAGTCCGGACAATGCCGTGCTCGGACTTAATTTTAAAATCAATACCGGGGTAAAGGCAGTGATATATGGTCAATGTCTGCTGGATGAATTTAAATTTTCGCAAATCAAAGCCAATACCGGTTGGTGGGCTAATAAATATGGTGTGCAATTGGGTTTGAAGTTTGCTGATCCGTTCGGGCTCAAAAATATGTTGGTACAAATTGAAGGGAATCTGGTACGACCCTTTACCTATTCGTTCCGCGATTCGGTAGCCGACTATTCCCATTATAACCAAACGCTGGCACATCCGTTTGGGGCTAATTTTGCTGAACTCAATTTGATTGTCAACTACAAACCCTTTGTAAAAACCTATTTACAATGGAAGACATTGTATAATGTGCAGGGCCGAGATACTTTGTCGAACGTGAGTTTTGGCAGTAATATCTTAAAATCGTATAACGACCGGAATGCTGATTATGCAGTAAGAATGTTTAATGGTTATCGCTCAACAGTGTTGTTTACCAATCTCAATTTGTCGTACGAGATCCGTGACAATTTATTTTTCGATCTTGGGGTGAGCTATCGGACTGAAAAAGCCGATCATCCGGCCAATCCCACCCAAAGCAGTGTTCAGGTGTATACCGGCATGCGCTTGAATGCATTACGGAAACAATACGATTATTGACGGGAAGATTTTTGCTTGGGTTGCTACGAGTAAAGTAGTTCTCCTTTTGCCATAACCTCTCCCAATGCCCTATATAAATGGTCAAGATCTTGTTGGGTATTAAAGGCATTAATTGAAAAGCGAATAAAAATTTGCTCTTCCTGCCGCATCACGGGAATTTCTATTTTATATTGCTCAAATAAGTTTCGCTGCAATTTTTCAGGTGTATCGGATTTGATCCGAATACTGTACAACTGCGCAATAAAATCAGGATGTAGGCTACTGAGCGGCTGCGCGTGCAGCAGGTCGCAAAACCGTTGTGCATTGTTTAATACCATTTGCCTGCAATTCGCTGCTACCTTATCCCAATGATTTTCCTGCATAAACGAAATAGCCTTCGGTAAGGTAAGCATGGCCGAAAAATCGCGGGTGCCCTGCCCCTGATGATAATCAATAAAACGTGAAGGGCCCGGTACAGCCGCGTCGTATCCCCAACTCACCACCAGGGGGTCGAACAAATGTTGGCAGGCTTTGGCGACATAAAAAAAAGAACATCCCTTGGGTGTCATCATCCATTTATGACAAGCCCCTGTATAAATATCAGCCTGCAATGACGCCAGATGAAGTGGTAACTGACCCGGGGCATGGGCGCCATCCACAAAGGTCATGATGCCCAGGGTTTTCGCTTTTCGGCAAATGTCTTCCACAGGCAATATCAGTGCCGTGCTGCTGGTTAAATGGCTGATAAAAATGAGTCGGGTATTTTCATTCACGGCACTGAAAAAGTCTTCCACAAAATCTTCTTTCGATGTATACGGAAATTGCACCGGGTGGCGTCGATAATTTGCCCCGGCCTTCGCACAGTAATAATGCCATGTTTTATCGCAGGCACCATATTCAATATTGGTGGTCAGTATTTCATCGCCCGGTTGTAAGGGAAAACTTTTGGCCACGATATTTACGGCATACGATGGGTTGGTAACCAGCACGATATCATCGGCATCGCAATGAATATATTCAGCCAGTGCTTCGCGCGATCTGCGGAGATACTGTGGACCCTCAACTGCAATAAACTGTACAGGCTCGCGTTCGAGCCTGCATTGCCATTGAATATAATCGTCGAATATCGGCTGAGGACAGGCACCAAAAGAACCGAAATTGAGATAACAAATATTGGGATCGAGTAAGAATTGTGAACGAAGATTTTGCATAACGCAAATTAAAGCAATTGCCGCTTGAATCGCAAATCAGTTAAGGGTAGTATGCTTACACGTTTGTATACCACATAATGCGTTGTACAAAATCACCCCATTGTTTCAGGCTTTCCTTCAAACTGGCTTCCATTTGACGGTAATCTTTCTTTTCGCCTTTGCTGGGTGGAGCAATCTCTTTTTCGTAAGCAACAAAGTTATCGACTTTAGTGGCAAAATAAGTCAGATTCAGTCGTGGCATGACTATCCCTAAAATCATACCCGGCAGTCCATTAAAGCCTTCGGGGCCGCCATCGGCCAATATCGCATCGGTATAAAACGCAATGACGTATACCGAATCCATGATCACCGTCTCGGCACGACGGCAATTAAATCCTGCGATCTTGCGAAATTCTTCCGTGATTTTCCATGTATATTTTTTCATGGAATCTTTGATCAGATACGTTTTTTCGAAAATATTTTTCTGAGCAACCGTTGAGTCCGTTTCGTAATTATTGAAGATGATATTTTTTTCTGCAGGAATACCGCCAAACATCATTTTACTTTCCGAGATGCCGTCTTTGGCGGGTTTGTAAATACTCTGATTCTCCGTAAAAATCAGTTCAAAAATATCCGTCTTATACTTCGGCATGTTTTTCTTCAAATTGTCAGCCATGGCATTATTTCCACCTCGTCCTTTCATCATTTCATCCATTTGTTTATGCTGATTGAGTTTGCGTTCAAAGGTAATTTTGCCTTTGAACGTAATGGCAGGTTGTGGGGTGTTCTGTGCCGCGCTGTTCAGTACGAAGTAAAAACACAAGATGCTTAATATCGTTGCTTTCATGATAGTTCTTTTTTTATTGTTGCTCAATTACATACGTCGGCGACCACCGCCTGATCGCATACGTGGGCCTCTCATTTTTCCGTTTTGCTGTGATTGTCCGGCCATGGGGCCTGTATTGAAATTCCAAACAGCACTCAGCATCCAATAACGGCCAAGGGTTTGAAAGTATCTTTCGGTATTCGTATTATTCGTGGTTGTACGTTCGTAGCCTTTGTTCTGGTTCAGCATATCATTTATGGAGGCTTTGATCTCCAGGGTCTTTTTGGGTAATAGTTTATAGCTGACATATGCATTCCAGATAAAACGACTGAACGCCGTATTATAAGGAGCTACCGGTGGGGTGTATTGATAGTCGGCGTCTGTGCCCAATTCGAAATCATGTGGCAGATACACTTCGATCGATGCTGATGGGGTAAAAGAAACATAACGAATATTGCGGTTGGTTTGTACCGAATTGGTTGTGTTGGAGAACACGGTGGTTAGGTCTATTGTACTAAAGAATTTTTCTTCTTTGCTATAGGTCAATCCGGGTGCAACACTGAAACTCAGGGTATTGGCAAAGCCTTTGACATTATTGGTAATATTGGGTGTTTGTGCGTAACTTCCGCTCAAATTGAGTTTCCCCTCAAGCGGCGTTTTTGGAATTTTACTTCCGATACCGGCCCATAAAGTAGCATTGTATCCGCCATTGAGATTTACATACTGGTTTACCGATCTTCCTAATGCATCGATCGTTCTGTTTAAGGCAATATTGTTGAAGCTATTGCTGAACATTCCCCCGGCATACAAACTGCGTGCAGATAACACTTTATAACTGAAGTAGCCGATATTAAAGTTTTGGGTATAACCAATTTTCAAACTCGGGTTACCGATATATACTTCCAGAGGGTTGCTATTGTCTTGCACCGGTTGCAATTGTGTAATGCTGGGTTGGCGGGTGGAACCATTATACGAGAAGTTGAAACGCCTAAACTGATCAAACTTATAGTTGAAACGAAGGGTCGGAAAAATATTGGTTCGGTTGTAATCATAATTTTTTAAACGAACCAGATCATCCTGATGAAACATCGAATACCGGGCTTTGGCTCCTGCGGTGACATTGTATTTTTTTTCATTGAATTTAAGTTCCGCGCCCACGGTATGGCTGTAAACTTTCGAATCAAATTCACTGCTAAGGGAATCAACACGATACGAATAGTCCTCTTCCACACCCGTTGGTTTTACCAGGGTGTTGTTATCTGACAAGCTAATGTCAGCAGCATATCCATACGATGTTTTCAATAAGAATTTTTTCGAAAGTGGTTCGGTGTAAGTCAAATCAGCACTATAATTATTTTTGAGTTGTTGCTGTTCTTTTTTCTGATCGAGCACTTCATGTTGATTGATTCCACCGACATTGAAATCGTTGAAGCCGGTTTGCATACCATCACCTTCACTGTTGTTGTAGGTTTGGGCCAGATTGAGTGAAAGTGTTCTGCCGGTTTTCTTGAATTTTTTATTGAATGTCAGTGTATTGCTTACCCGTGTAGTGGCAGATTCATTATCGATGGTTCGCTTGCTGCTGTTGATCGGTACTTCGGTAGCGGTTTGGTTAATGGTGTTGTTTTCTGTATGACTCTCATTCATTCCAATACGGCTATTGAGATTATACACCATGGTTAGGCTACTGTCGATCATCCAGGTAAATTTTCCTGATATACGATGGGTGTTTCGGCTGCTGAACGATGCAGAAGTATCAATGGTATAGTATTTACCGGTGGGCAAAATATTTTCGCGGAAAGAAGTTTCTCGTTTGGTGCGGTTAATTCTGCCAAACGAATAGTTGGCATTGAGGTGTTGTTTGCCATCATTCCATTTATTGGCGTAATGGGCCCCGCCCACCCAAGCTTTGGTATATCCTTCAGGAATACTGTTTCGGCCAAAACCACCGCCGTCATTGTCATCATCATCCGTACTGAAATTCCACATAAAGCCGCCATCTTCATCCATCTGCATACCGCCGCCGTTTCCATCACTGGCATAAGTGTTTTTGTCTTCCCACCCCAATCCGGTTTTGCCATTGCTGCTCATTAAGCCGTACACACTCATTTGTCGTTTATTTTTAAACGAATTGATCATAGCCTGATTTTGCCAACGATCTTGCCAACCGCCACCGAGTTCTATCTTGCCAAATTCACCATGATTCATATTATCCTTCAGTTTCAAATTAATGGTTTTTTCTTCTTGTCCGTCATCGAATCCGGTAAACTGTGCTTGATCGCTTTTTTTATCGAATACTTGTACTTTCTCCACCACTTTCGACTGTATATTTTGTGTAGCAATTGTCGGATCATCGCCAAAAAATTCTTCCCCATCCACTAACACTTTTTCTACTTTTTCACCCATCGCCGTGATCTCTCCTTTTTTATTGATTTGAATACCCGGTAAAACTTTCAGCAGATCCTCTACCATGGCCCCTTGTTTAACTTTAAAACTATCGGCCAGATATTCAAGCGTATCGCCTTTGATCTTAATGGAAGCAGCGTTTTTGATGATTACCTCTTTCAACATTTGCGTGCGTTGAATCAATCCGATCGATCCCAGATCTTTTTCCCTATCATCGCTTTTCAATTCAATATCATCTACATAGTCGGCAAAGGAACCATGCGCAATCAAAATGATATATTTCCCCGTATCATTAGCAGACAGTATAAATCGTCCTTGCTGGTTGCT
>CAZFKA010000052.1:0-14970 GCA_964519155.1 uncultured Bifidobacterium sp.
ACTTCGTTGCGCTGAGTGCTATTTTAGGTTGGGGAACAGCAATGGTTTACCCAACATTTTTAGCAACTATTGCAGAAAACACCCATCCGCAAGACCGCGCAAAAAGCATAGGCATCTTCCGTTTATGGCGTGATTTGGGCTATGCTATAGGTGCATTGCTTACAGGTATCATAGCGGACTTTTTTGGCATCAATACTGCTATCATTTTTATTGCAATACTTACTTTTATATCAGTGATTATTATTTTTCACAGAATTAAATGCGCAGAAAATCATTCTATCAAAATTTTTGATTGGAAACCCCAATTGCCGAGGATTACTTGAAAGACTTAAAGCGAAAAGAAAAACACATTTTGGTATTCAAACCATATCCATTTATACTTGATGGCCGTTTGTGTCCATACTAAATTTATAATCCAAGTTCGGAACTAATAAAATCTTTTGCGCCTTCCGCTCCTGTCAATTCTAACCATGCCTCACTTTTGTTTCCGCTTATTGAAAGATTAAAAGTAAAAAAGTTACAACATTCTCTTTCAGTCTTTATAAACTCAGTAAGTTCATCAAGCATAGTATCACTACCGTTAAATTTAAAAGCGTAACCATCTTTCAATTCTTTTTTTTCTACTATTTGATTCTTGAGACTGGCAAGTACAGTTTCTTTTCTTTGCCTCAATTCGGCAGATGTAAGTTTACAAGCCATTGCGCCAGTATCACTTTTTGCTTTACAATTATCAGAGCAGATAGAAGATGATTTATCTTTATTCGTCACTTTACTGTTTTTGCAATCATTGCAACTGACGACTGTGAGAATTAAAATTGAAAATACCTTATAGTAATACTTTGATTTCATTAAGTCAAATATACTATAATTCTCATTTATCTCTCTTTAAGCTTACAATATGGTGTTAGAGTCCGATGTAGGGATTCGGAGGGATTTACTGGAACTAAAATCTAATAATTCAAATTCACTCCTGCACCAATACCCATATCACTATCATAGTGTGCCGACAAAGAAAGCCATTTATTAAGTATGTAACGGAAACCAGCCATATATTCTTTATCAGTATTTCCCATAATTTTAAATCGTAGACGGCTTGCAATTGGAATATCTTCTCTGCTTAACTGAAAACGTATTTTGCCATCACTGTCTAATCTGGCATCTGCCACAAATAACATAGGTAATGTATAAGATAAACCTACTACAGCTGCCTTCCGGTTATTTTTATTACTTAATTGCCCAAACGCATTATAATTTTCATTCCCAAACAAATTTGCGGGACCACCGGGCTGTTTATAGTGATAATCAAAACCAGCATATAAATACCACCATTGCATTTTTCCAAGATATCGACCTATCATATTTTCACTCTCAAAACCGTGTCGATCATGGTAACCAAGATGCCACATCGTTGTTAGCCTCCATCGGGTATTTAAAAGCATCGCTTCTCCATCACTACCATTGGTTTCTAATCCAATATTGACCATAGAATGAAATTTTCTATCATCTCTGAATAATTTTCGTTGTGCAGTTTTAGGATTAGGAATTTCAGGATTAGAAGGTGAATTTTCATAAGAAAATATTCGTCCCATTCCGCTCATCATGTGATAAAGTATGTGACAATGAAAAAACCAGTCTCCGCTTTGTGTAGCAGCAAACTCTATTGTATCTCTTTCCATTGGCATTATATCCAAAACATTTTTTAATGGCAGATATTCACCCTGTCCGTTTAATACCCTAAAGAAATGCCCATGTAAGTGCATGGGATGCCGCATCATGGTGTTATTAAACAATTCTATTCTGATTATTTCTCCCTTTTTAATCCAAATCTTTTCTGCTTCTGAAACAGTTTTATTATTAACCGTCCATACATAGCGATTCATATTTCCACTAAGTTCAAATTTAAAAGTTCTTGTTTTCCAGTCATCAGGAAATGTTGTTTTGTTGGGTGCAGATAACATTGAATAATTCAGTGCGACAATATCGGAAGATGAATTTCCCATATCCATATTTCCCATATTATGTCCTGCATGATTATTATTCATTTCTGCACCTGAAGTATCAGATTGCATTTCCCTAAGGTTATTATCTTCAGCACTACCAGTTATCTCCGGGTACATCACTACATTCATATCCATCGTCTGATTGCTCATTTTCATACCGTCCACTTCTTTCATATCGCCATTCATTTTCATCATACCATTCATCATTTTCATACCTTCAAAATATTTCAATTTGGGTAGCGGAACTTCAGGCATTTTCATCCCACTACCAAGCCAAATGGATGAATGTTTTGTTCTGTCTTCGGGTGTAACAAGAAATTCATAACTCATATCTTCAGGGACAGTAACAATAACATCATAGGTTTCTGCTACTGCAATTATTAAACGGTCTACTTCAACAGGTTCTACATCCTCACCGTCATTAGCAACTACAGTAATTTTACCACCAGAATACTTTAGCCAAAAATAGGTTGATGAACTTCCATTCACAATCCTGAGTTTTACATTATCTCCCTTTTTATAGTTTTTAAAGTTTTGAATAGTATCGCCATTTATTAAAAAGCGATCATAAGCAACATCACTTACATCCATTGCAAACATCCTTTTCCACTCATTCACCACTTTAGTTTTGAAATGACTTGCTTTTATCGCTTCTGCATAACTTTGAACAGAGTGCTTTTGTATAGCAAACCAGTCAGTTTGATTATGTAACCTCCTTTCTATCTGATGTGGGTTCATATCAGACCAGTCACTTAATACTATCGTATGCTGCTTAATATCCGGCTCCTCTCTTTTGTTAAATATCAAAGCACCATACATTCCACTTTGTTCCTGGACTTTGGTATGTGAATGATACCAGTATGTTCCATTTTGTATAATTGAAAATTTGAATAAATGGGTTTGTCCCGCTTTGATGGGTGCAGTAGTCAGATATGAAACGCCATCTTCTTTGTTAGGAAGTATTATGCCATGCCAGTGGATAGATGTTTCTTTTTTCAAATTATTGTGGACATATATCTCTGCTGTGTCACCTTGGTTAAAATACAAGGTCGGGGCAGGAATCATCCCATTAATAGCGATAGCTCCCTTTTCCTTTCCCGAATAATTGACAATCGTGTCGGCTATATACAAATCATACCGAATTGTTTTACGCGGCCCAGCTTTTATGGTCTTTATAGTTGGGGCTGCCGTAACTGCTTGTTCCATTTCTTCCACAATTTCTTCTATAGAAACTTCTTTCTTAATGTCTTCTTTCTCTTTGCTTTCAGATTTCGGCTTTTGCTTTACAGGAACAGGATTCTGTTTCGGCTTTTCTTTAGACTTAACAGGTTTCTGTTTTACCTTTTTTTTCACTAATGTCATCCCGCATTTCGGACAATCTCCCGGCTTGCTCCTAATTATCTCCGGGTGCATAGGACATGTATATATAACAGTTTGTGCATTTACTAAGCCAGTAAGCAGCAATAAACAGACAGTAATAAAAACTTTTTGTATCATTTGATGTTTTCAAAGGGACAACAAGAATATTGCTAAGAAGTCAAATCCCTATTTTTTTACAGGTTCAGTCAATTTCATTCCACATTTTGAACATTTTTCATCTTTTTTGCCGATTACTTCTGGGTGCATAGGGCACGAATATAATTGCTCTGCTACATTACTCAACGTATCCTTTGTGGTAGTTTTTTCAACAGGGGCATCTGTTGTCGTTTCAGAATTTTTTGTTGAGCTTGATTCGCATGAAGCGAAGACGAATGCCATCATAATGGCTGATAGAATTAGATTTTTCATTTTATTTGTTTTTTAAATTTTTAATATACTAAAGTTTTAAATTTCTTAATCTCAAAGCATTTACAATTACAGATACGGAACTGAAACTCATGGCCAGTGCAGCAATCATGGGTGAAAGTAAAATGCCGAAAAACGGATATAATGCACCAGCTGCAACCGGCACTCCCAATACATTGTAAAAGAACGCGAAAAATAAATTTTGTTTTATGTTTCGCATCACTGCATGGCTCAATTTTTTAGCTTTTACAATGCCTTGCAAATCTCCTTTTACAAGCGTTATTTTAGCACTTTCTATGGCCACATCTGTTCCCGTTCCCATCGCTATTCCAATGTCAGACTGCGCTAATGCAGGGGCATCGTTTATGCCATCTCCTGCCATAGCTACAATTTTTCCTTCCGATTGCAGCCGTTTAATCTCATTGAGTTTATCTTGAGGTAAACAGCCTGCCTTAAATGAACTTAAATTTAGATCTTCAGCAACCGTCTTTGCTGTATTTTCATTATCACCAGTCAGCATTATCACTTCTACTCCCTGACTTATCAGCTCTCTAATTGCTTCTTTACTTGTTTTTTTGATAGCATCTGATATGGCTACAAAACCTATTGTAACCCCATCTATCGAAATGTAGGAAACAGTTTTGCCTAATTTCTGTTCAGCAATAATCTTACTTTCTATATCTTCAGAAATACTTGCACCCACGTGCCCCATTAGTTTTTTATTGCCCAGTGCTACCTTTTTACGGTCCACCGTTCCTGTCACTCCCATGCCTGCAACAGCTTCGAAATCCTTTACTTCGATTAATGAAATATTTTTTGATCTTGCATAATTTACGACGGCCTGCGCTAATGGATGTTCGCTATACTTGTTTAATGAAGCAATGCTTTGTAATAATCTTTCATCATCATCATTTGTTGCATATATTTTTTCTACAGAAGGTTTTCCTTCTGTAACTGTTCCTGTTTTGTCAGTTATCAAAACATTCATCTTATTCATGTTTTCTAAAGCCTGCGCATTTTTTATCAGTATCCCCGATTGTGCACCTTTGCCAATACCTACCATTACTGACATGGGAGTAGCCAAGCCCAAGGCACATGGACAAGCAATAATCAATACTGCAATTGCATTGATGAATCCATAAACTAATGCCGGGGCGGGTCCTATATAATACCATATAAAAAAAGTAATCAATGAGATTATCACTACGACAGGAACAAAATATTTGGCTATGTTATCTGCTAATTTCTGAATAGGTGCTTTAGAACGACTTGCATCACTGACCATTTGTACTATTTGAGCCAGCAATGTTTCAGAACCTACTTTCTCAGCAAGCATAACAAAAGTTTTTGTGCCGTTTATTGTACCTGAACTTACCTTGTCCCCTTCTTTTTTATCTACTGGTATAGGTTCTCCTGTAATCATAGATTCATCTATACTACTATTACCGCTCGTAATTTTCCCATCAACAGGAATTTTATCACCCGGTTTCACGCGAAGCAAATCCCCTTTTTTAATATCATGAATTGAAATTATTTTGTCCACACCATCTATTACTAAAGTAGCTTCAGTAGGGGCTAGTTTTAATAATTCTTTAATTGCTCCGCTTGTTTGACTGTGTGCTCTTGCTTCGAGTAATTGACCCAACAACACTAAAGATAAAATTACAGTTGTTGCTTCAAAATAGAGTGCAACTGTTCCATACTCAGTTTTAAACTCATTTGGAAAAATATTCGGGAACAATAAGCCAATTAAGCTAAACATAAACGCAACTCCTGTCCCAAGTCCGATAAGAGTAAACATATTCAGATGCCATGTAGCAATAGATTTCCATGCCCTTGCAAAGAACATCCAGCACCCATAAAAAACTACTGGAAGTGATAAGAATAGCTGCACCCAATTCCACTTCGCGGCGTCCATTATTTTGAGTAATGCATTATTGGGTATCATTTCTGTCATTGCAATTATAAAAACAGGAACAGTAAAGGCAATCGAAACAATCATCTTTTTCTTTAATTCAAGATATGTTTTATTTTCTTCGTTATCTGTTGGTGCCATTGCTACCAAATCCATCCCACAAATAGGACATGAGCCGGGTGAATCCTTTATAATTTCGGGATGCATGGGGCAAGTGTAGGAAATCGCTCGAATACTGAGTTCTGGTACTTTCTCCAAATTCATTCCACACACAGGACAATTGCCAGCCTTGTCATAAACCTTATCGCCTTCGCAGTGCATAGGACAATAGTATTTACCTTGTACTTGTGCAATATTTTTTACTTCCTGTGAATGACTATCTGTTGAGCAACACGTTTTCTTTTCTTCTGCAACAGTATTTTTATTTGGGACACTTATTCGATAACTGCTTCCCAATACTTTTTGCAATTCTTCGGTTTCAATATGCTTATTCATGGTAATTGTAACGGAGTGCTCCTCTTTGGAAACTTTTACATCAGTTATATTTACAATAGTAAGTAAAGCAGATTTTACCTTTGCCTCACATCCATTGCAAGTCATTCCCGTTACCTGATAAGTATGTACCATTTTAAAGTAATTATTGAGATGCAAAATTCCGCTTTACCTGCCTTAAATAGTTTCGCTATTTTGCGATATAGTTGTAAGATTTATAATTCGTCTAATTGCTTCCGTTTGTTCTCCTTTAAGTTTTTGTAATATCTTGGCGAAAAGCCTGTCATCTTTTTGAATTGATTGCTCAAGTAAGCGACACTACTATAATTAAGTTTGTAGGCTATTTCACTCAATGTAAGTTCGTCATACATAAGTAGTTCCTTCACTCTTTCAACTTTTTGATTGATAAAATATTTTTCAATAGTAGTGTTTTCTACTTCGGAAAAAAGATTGCTGAGAGAATTGTAGTCCTGTAAAAGTTGTTTTGATAAGTAATCAGAAAGATTGGTATCAATTTCGTTATCCTTGTAATGTACCAAATCGACAATAAGATTCTTTATCCTTTCAATGGTCTGGCTTTTTTTATCATCGATTAATTCAAATCCTAACGAACGCAAATTGTCATTAAGCTCATTTTTTTTATTGTCTAAATCCTTTTCAGCTATTTCTACTATACCTAAGCCTGTATGAAGTAAATGAAAGCCGAGTTTTTCAAACTCAGCTTTCACAGCAGTTTTACACCTGTTACAAACCATATTTTTGATGTACAACCGCATTTACTCTAATGAAAAATTGTATGATGGGCATCTATCAGGGAATCATGATGATGATGCTGGACAGGCGTATGATGCCATCCAGCATGATGATGGGTCGTATCTCCATGATGGTAATGGTTGTGATGATAATTATAGATGGAATCATGATGATGAAAAAGGCTGTCATAATGAGGCTGATGGGGTGGATTATGCATATGTGCATAAACCGTAGAATCATGGTATAGATGTAAGTTATCTATTTGTGCATCCATCATAAGGGCATCATTCATATTCTCCTGTTCGGATACAACAGGAGTTTGTGGTCTATTGCATGAGTAATTTATGCAAATTGTAATAAGGCCGAAAATTGCGAGGGATGTTATAATAAACTGTTTTTTCATATTCTTAGTTTTTAATGAGTTTGTAACTATAATTAGTAGTATTCGAATGTATTGTCAGTATATATTGCCCTGAAGAAAGATCTGAATTAGGAATTTTGAAAAATGGGTTTGCATTATTAATTAATTCAGCATTTACTATTTTGCCATTTATATCGGTTAATGTATAGCTTAGTGCATCCTGATTATTTGATATGGATACCTGCCAAAAATCATCAGATGGATTTGGATAAATAGAAAAAAGAGGTGAGTTAATTTCAGTAGTCATTGCCGGAGTTACCGGATAAGTACCTTTACGATATTTAACTGTACCCGAATTATCATCCTGCCACACTACAAATATATTTCCATTGCTCATGGCCACATCTGCGTTAGTGATATCAGCTAAGTAGACTGTGTCGTAAGCAGGGGGTAGTCCGCCTGAAATATTTTTATTGAAAAGTATAGGTAATAGTGTTGTGCCATTGAAATTCTGCACCCATACGATAGCTGTAGCATTGCCACTACTTGCAATTCGTGGAAAATTTTGAGACAATCCGGGCATTGAGCCTGTAAGATTTGACACAATATTTACTGCTCCGTTACTGATAGAAGATTTACTTAAATAGCAAAGGGTAGATCCTGTACCTTCACTCATAAACGTTGAATAAATTGTATCACCGATTATTACACCATCAGGGCCGCTTGAAGGACAGCTCATAATCATCCAGTTATTATTGTCAACTGCAAAACCCGTTGGAAATGATGTACTATTATTTGTCGAAAGACCAGTCCATATATCTCGTATATTACTCAAATTGTCACGATATAACATTACAGTTTTGTTGCCAGATGATACAATTGCACCTGGACAGCAATCACAAACTTGTGCATTTACACCGCTATATCCGCTTGCTTTTACATCTGTCATAAATGATGCTCCATAATTTATAGATTTTGTAACGACCCATCGTGATTCTAAAAATGCACTATTGAATTTCATGTATGCAACAATCGGATTTCCTGATGCATCTGTAGTAATGGTAGGAAATCGGGACATGCTGTCTGCAATTACCGCTATTTCAACGGGGGCATTAAATGAAACACCTCCATTGAATGACGAAAAAACAAAAATTCGGTTTGTATCCGCCATTTCTGGTTCTCTTTTTACTACAACATAAACTGTATCACCTTTTGATGCTATATCAGGACCCATAAAACCTGCGGAAGCAACCGTCATCCATGCAGGATTTAATTTTATTGGTGCGGTAAATGCAGCACCATTCCATCTGGAGAACTGAACTGATTTGTCCGACATTTTGCCCCAGACTAACATGGGTTGACCCGCACCATTTAATGCCATTCTGGGATGCATATTATCATAGGAATTTGCGGCAACGTTCATGCCCATGCCCCATGTAATACCTGATTGTGCAAATGCACTTATACTTATTTGAATAATAATAATTAAGCTTAATAAATGTTTCATATTTTTATTTTTTTGAGAGTTTAAAATTTTGAGTTTTTTCTTTTTGATAAATTGATAGAATGTATTGCCCCGTAGATAAGGCAGTATTTTGAATTGTAATTGATAAAGTAGGTTTTTCAAACTTTTTCCTTTCTATGATTTCACCGCTTATGCTATAAAGAGTATAAGCAGTTATGGGTTTACCGGTAATGGAATTTATATTCCAAATATTATTAGCTGGATTTGGGTATATTGAAAAATTATTCGATTCGGTAATATCCTTAATGCTAACAGCCCATGCACTGTCTATTACTACAAAGCTTCCCATCATGCCATCATCTTCATGGTGAAGTAAATGACAGTGAAACATATAAGGGACCGTATCATTTGTAAAGTCATCAAATCGTGTGATAAATTTTACACTATCATTTGGCATTACTAACACTACGTCTTTCCATCCAGTTTCAGAAGCAGGTGGTGGTAGTCCGCTTTTTTCAATAATATTAAATTGCACATCGTGAATATGAAATGGATGCGCAACTAATGTTTTGTTCACCAGTGTCCATATTTCTGTAGTATTCAGATATACTATTTCATTGATACTGTCCATGTCAAAGGTTTTATCATTCATTCCAAAAGGCCCTTCTGCCCTGTTTGGAACATCTGCTGGCAATAGTCTTATCGTGTCCATTACTATTCTTCGGTTATTTGTTGAATTCGCTATACTATAAAGGTTATAAGGAATTAAGTTAACTGGAATAGTATTAATTGCGCCTGCTGTTGGTGGTACTACAGTGATTTTAAGCAAATCAAAATCAGTACCGTTTAAAAAATTATCATGATACTCTGCAATTGTATCAATACCATAACCCACTGTATCTGCACCATAAATGCCTTTTGGTAGTTCTGATCCATAGCTTTTCAAATAAATTGTCTGTCCAAGCATTCCTGTAAAATTTACTAAAATTTCTGCTCTCTCTCCGGGTGAAAGATGTAAACGTGTGAGTGCTAAAGATGCATCTATTATTCCGCCCTCAGTAGCTATCTGATAAAAGGTTTGATTATTTGAAAATCCAAAATTGTAAGTCCGCAGGCTGCTTCCATTTAATAACCTGAATCTTATAACTTGTTCGGGTGCATCAAAATATGGATTCAATGTGCCATTGACAAACAGGGCTGTATCCATTTCTCCTGCTATTGCTATCTGTTTTAAGATGTCGAACTCTTTTGACTGCACAATGATAGGAATATCATCTACACCATAAGTTTGCGGAATGTTCAATGCCAGTTCATCTGCATCATGAACTATAAATAAACCTGCTAATCCTTTTGATACTTGTGGATCAGTCTGCCCTGCTCCATGTGGATGATACCAAAAAGTCCCCGCTTGATTTCTTATTTTAAAACTTGGGATCCACGAAGTCGATGGAAGTATGATCTGATGTGGGCCTCCATCATTTTGAGGTGCTACATGCAAACCATGCCAGTGCATAGTTGTTTTTACATTCAGGGTATTGACTACATTTAGCGTAATACTATCTCCCTTGTTTACAATAATTGTCGGTGACATCCAAGGCCCATTGATACCATAAGTAGGTGTGTTTATCCCTGTATAAAAACTTTGTATTCCGCTTTGCACATTTAAATTAAAAGATGTGCCAGTTAATGCAGGTGGGATTGTTAATGGGTTTTGTGCATTAACAATGGATGAGAAAAAAAGTAGAAAAAGTGAAAAAAAGTGTTTCATGTTATCTGTTAAGTATATTTATTTTTTGCTGGTACAACATTTTGTATCCGCTTAACTGAATTATTATAAAAGGAGTTTGAAAGTAAGGAATCATGTATTGCCCATTTTTATTAATTGAAGTATAATAAAGTATTCTGCCATTTATATCCAGAATGCGAAGTTTATCAAATCTGTTGTCTGCATTTTTTAAAGTCAATGTTTGATGATCTAATAAAATACTTGGTTTTTCTGAAGTGAGTGTTGATAGACCTGTAGCTCCTGCTGAAATAATCCAGGTTAACGTGTCTACTTGCGATGGTGTATCAGTATCAAAAAATAAATATCGAATAATTCCTGTACCCGCCTCAAAGTGTGGATTAAGATGTAAACTCATTAAGCCATTATCACCCGGTATTGCTATCATATTTGAACTATCTGCCAAATCAGAATGGCAGGTGGTATTATCACAAAGATATGCTTCCCAGCTTGCGGGCATCATTACACTATACTTATAATACTTAAATAGTATAGTATCATTTACAGGATGTACCTGTGTGATGTTATAGACCGATACGTCATCAAAATTTGCATTATTGATAATAGTATCATTTGGGCTATGATAGTAAGATTGGGCAAACAATGCATTGGTAGTTGCAATGATTATCGCAACTACCAATAAATGTTTTTTAATAATACTAATGACTAACATTAAGTTTTCTGTAGGCCGTTTTTCCATTAATATTTATTCTTAGTATATAAGTACCTGTTGCTAATGCTTCAGTATTGTAGTTTAATAGAACAGTACCTTTTTGATTTTTAGCATTTGAAATAATTCCCAGCTGATTACCCGCCATATCAATTATGTCTATGGATGCATTGGAAGTTTCAGTCAGGTTTAAAGCTATAGTAGTTTGATTGCCCGCAGGGTTAGGATAAATATTTAAGGAAGATAGGCCGTCCGGTAAATTATTATTGATTCCTGCAGGTGCAGCACCAAATAAAGCCATTATACTGTCACGCATTATGATAGTATCACTTGGGGAGTAACTTTGTGTTGCAAACATCACTCTATGGTCTGTTCCGCCTAATACTACTGCGGTTGGCATTCCAAATCCACCATAATTTGCTACTTGAGTAGCACCACTATCATATGGAAAATACAAGGACAAGCTATTTGTGGTAACCCATGAAGAAGTAGTGGCACATGAGGTAACATTATTGTAAGGCATAGCATAAGCAGTAATCATTCCCGGATACTGTGCCATAATATTATTTGCCATTGCTTGTATCTGCGCTGCAGGGGGTGGGCACGAACCACACGCTGGCATAAAAAAGAATACTACCACTGCTTTTCCAGCATCGAGGTCAGCAAATAAATCGTGTGCAACTCCATTGCAGTCCAGCCCGCTTATTTGTTGTGCTGTTAGTGCTTTCGTCACATTAGTAAGAAACATCAAAGATGTAAGAAGTGTTATGGAAATTATTTTTTTCATTTTGTATATATTATTTATAGTTTGTAAAAATTGAAAAGTGATAAATTAATGAAAATGTGTTTATTACTATCAGGTAAAAACACAGATAGCCATTACAAAGTGTAATAGCTTTTCAACTAAATAAATAAAAATCAAATTAAAATATTTCTATACATAATGTATAAAGGTGGGGCATTGCCGGGTGGAAATTCAGTCCTGAAAATAGTAGGCGCAAGGTTATTTGGAACAACAATATTTTGAGTTAGTGCAATATTCTTTTGAAGTTCTGACTCAATAATGATTTGTTTAGAAGCAAGAACTTTGTTCGTGATTTTATCCTTATTTTCTCCTTTCACTATCGATTGCTTATCACTACAGCAGTCATTTGTATGGTCTTGGCTTTCATGGTCGCATTCACAATGTTTATGCAAAGAAAACCCGTAAAAAGAGTATGATTTGGCACCTCCGCATTCATGTATCTCCATGCTAAACCCCACTGTTGAGAACAGATGAGACACTATTAGGAATATGGAAATAAAGAATTTCATAATAACTTTCAATTACAAATATATAATAAAATTATTTTATATTAATGCAGTATGTGGCCAATTTATTGAATGTATCGATAATTATCGATGTGCTGTTTGTATAGATCATACTAAAAAATTATATTGAGTTGATGCACAGAGAAGCCTGCTAAAAAGCATAAGTTCTCTGATTCGGCACAAGAAGGTACAACTCGTAACAATAAAGCCAAACTTAGCTCAGAAAGGAGCACTTTAACGTTAAACGATAAAAAAGTAATCGTTTAACTGTAAGAGATGATGTCTGCATAACGGTCAGCAAAACAATAAGAATTAATTAAAAAACATTATGTATTGATTAAAAAACATTGTGTATTGATTAAAAAACATTGCGTATTGATTAAAAAACATTGCGTATTAATGTGTATTGATGTGTATTGATGTGTATTAATGTGTTTTGATTGTACGGTTATAGTAAAATGTGCTACTTTTGTTCTGATGAAAAACCTTTGGCTTCTTTTTTCTATTTATATTCTTATTCTTTCGGTCCTTCCATGTACAGATGTAGAAGAGTGTAATTATCCAAGTCAAACCCCTATTTCTATAACTACTCAACATCAGGATCACAAGCATGAAAAGGAGCATTGCTCACCTTTTTGCACCTGCGCATGCTGTAGTACCAGTTTCAGTATTTCATATTTAAATGCTTTTCAAATATCGGCAAAGCTCGTTTTTAATACTTCCATCTCATATCCGTTATTCAACGAAAATATCAAGTCAAACTTCTTTGGCAATATCTGGCAGCCGCCTAAAATTTCCTGATTTTATTAAAATTGCATTGGTGACAAATCACTGATGTAGGCCTCTTGTACACTTACAAGGGAATTTATTGTATTCATTTTAAAAAATCAGATATACATGTTAGATAAAATAATACTATTTAGTATAAAAAACAAGCTCATTATTGGCATGATGACTTTATTGCTTATCATTTGGGGTGTTTGGAGTGCATCCAAACTGCCAATCGATGCTTTACCAGATATTACAGACAATCAGGTACAAATAATTACCCAATCGCCAACACTCGCTGCACAGGAAGTGGAACAAAGTGTCACTTACCCTATAGAAAAAGCAATGGCTAACTTGCCGGATATTATAGAAATGCGCTCATTTTCACGTTTCGGTTTAAGCGTAATTACAATTGTATTTAAGGATAATGTAGATATATATTTTGCCCGACAGCTAATCGGGGAAAAACTGAAACAGGCAGAAAAGCAAATACCTAAACATTTGGGTGTGCCGGAGTTGGCACCGGTTACCACCGGATTAGGTGAAATATATCAATATGTCATACACCCTAAAAAAGGAAGTGAGAATAAATATTCTGCAATGGATTTGCGCACAATGCAGGACTGGATTGTAGCTCGTCAACTATATGGCATTGAGGGTGTTGCAGAAGTGACAGGTTTTGGTGGTATTACCAAACAGTATGAAGTGTCTGTAAACCCCGACCGCCTGAAAGCTATGGGGGTGAGCATTCCTGAGATTTTTTCCGCATTGGAAAAAAATAATGAAAATACCGGAGGTGCATATATTGATAAGAAACCAAATGCATATTTCATAAGAGGAATAGGTGTAGTAAAAACTTTCAACGATATCGAGAATATTGTCGTGAAAATTCAAAATAATGGCACACCGATCCTGATACGTGATGTGGCAAAAGTGCAATTTGGAACTCCTCCACGTTATGGTGCTATGACTTATAATGGCGAAAAAGAAGTGGTGGGTGGCATAGTGATGATGTTGAAGGGGGCAAACAGTTCGCAGGTTGTTTCATTAGTAAAAGAGAGAATGGAAACTATCCAGGGCACGTTACCTGAAGATGTACAAATTGAAGCTTTTTTAGATAGGACAGATCTTGTAAACAGGGCTATTTCTACTGTAGAAAAAAACCTTTTAGAAGGAGCTTTGATTGTAATTTTTGTGCTGATACTTTTCCTTGGAAATTTCAGGGCCGGCCTTATTGTAGCGTCTGCTATACCCTTATCACTTTTATTTGCTTTAGGTCTCATGAATTTATTTGGGGTAAGTGCTAACCTTATGAGTTTAGGAGCTATTGATTTCGGATTGATTGTGGACGGAGCTGTTATCATAGTGGAAGCTACACTGCATCATTTATACCAAAGACAACAACCTGCCGCAGGCAACCAACTACCTGATTTGCTTACCAGCAGTGAAATGGAAGAAAGTGTGTATGAAAGTGCTAAGAGAATGATGAATTCTGCAGCATTTGGCCAAATCATTATCCTGATAGTTTATCTGCCTATTCTTTCCCTGATAGGAATAGAAGGGAAAATGTTTGGCCCGATGGCTAAAACAGTATCCTTTGCAATCTTTGGGGCGTTTCTGTTATCACTTACCTATATCCCAATGATGAGTGCCCTGTTTTTATCTAA
>CAZFKA010000053.1:0-14745 GCA_964519155.1 uncultured Bifidobacterium sp.
GCGCTAAGATGGCTGAATTTGCCGGTTATAATATGCCTATTTCTTATTCCGGTATCAACGACGAACATGCTGCGATCCGCAACAGTGCCGGCATTTTTGATGTTAGTCATATGGGTGAGTTTATCCTCAAAGGTGAAGGGGCTCTTGATTTAATACAAAGAACAACCAGTAATGATGCGGCAAAACTTACCGATGGCAAAGCACAGTATTCCTGCTTTCCAAACAATGAGGGTGGTATTGTAGATGATTTGTTGGTTTATTGTATTGAGCAAAACAAAGTATATATGCTGGTGGTGAATGCCTCCAATATTGAAAAAGACTGGAATTGGTTGGTGGCGCACAACAGCGGCAATGTAGAAATGCATAATATTTCAGACAAAACCGCATTGCTGGCCGTACAGGGACCGAATGCTGTGAAGGCTATGCAGAAACTAACCGACATGGATCTGATCAATCTGAAATATTACACGTTCGTGAAAGGAAGCTTTGCCGGTATCGACAATGTGGTCGTGAGTGCCACGGGCTACACAGGAGCCGGTGGAGTGGAAATTTATTATGAAGAAAACAGCGGCAATGGCGAAATGCTTTGGAATAAGATCATGGAAGCCGGTGCCGAATTCAATATCAAACCCTGCGGACTGGGTTGCCGAGACACCCTCAGACTTGAAATGGGATTTTGCCTGTATGGAAACGATATCGATGATACAACAAGCCCGATAGAAGCCGGACTGGGATGGATTACCAAATTCAGCAAAGATTTTACCAATCGTGCGGCGATAGAAAAACAGAAAACGGAGGGAGTCAGCAAAAAACTGGTAGGCTTTGAAATGATCGACAAAGGTATCCCTCGTCATCATTATAAAATCAAAAATGCAGAGGGCGCCGAAATTGGTCATGTCAGCAGTGGTACCCAAAGTCCGAGTTTAGGCAAAGCCATCGGTATGGGTTATGTTAATATGGCGTATGCAGCCATTGGTGCTGAAATTTTTGTTGAAGTTCGCGATAAATTATTGAAAGCGGTGGTGGTAAAAATGCCTTTTTATCAGGGGTAAATTTTACTTGCAGCATAGCACAGGATTTATGGAATGCTTATTTCGTAAGCGCAGCACCATGCAATGATCTAAAATCTGTACAGAAATGCACAGGTAAATTTCTACCTTTACGCAACACTACGTACACACACGACCCATCAGGGGTGACTTTAAGACGTACGAATATGCTTAAATGAAACGATACGAATTCTTCCATTCCTTTCACAATATTTCTCCGGCTGATTATGCCTTGCTTACGCAAAAACTGAAGGCAAAAACCTTTAAAAAAGGGGAAATGATCACAGTACCGGGACAAATTCAACGTGAACTCTTTTTTGTAAACAGCGGTGTTCAAATGTCATACTTTGATGCAACAAACAAGACGCATGTTATTGCATTTACCTATCCGCCCCATTTGTGCGCTATTCCTGAATCATTTTCACAGCAGGTGCCTTCCAAATACTTTTTAAGTTGCTTGACAGATAGCGAACTTGACTATATCACCTATGAAGAATTACAATTGCTTTTCAACCAATCGCAGCAAATGGAGCGACTGTTCAGAAGATTGACAGAAACGGTTTTGGCTGGAATGATTAACCGTCATATTGAATTGCATAGTATGACCATTGAAGAACGGTACAAATCGTTTTGCCAACGTAGTCCGCATCTATTGCAACTTGTGCCGCACAAATACATCGCATCCTATCTGGGTGTCGACCGAACAAATTTCAGTAAACTGTTTAATAGTGTAAAGTTTTAATGTTGGTATAGACCAACTTTTGTTTCCGAATCCCTCGCGAAATTTGTCGTTGCTTTTCACACCAACAATTTTAACTATGGCAGATCATTGGCTTGACAAATCAGCGTATCCGTTTACATCCCATTTTTTTGACCTCAACGGTTATAAACTCCATTACATCGACGAAGGAAAAGGGGAAACCATTTTGTTCGTTCACGGCACCCCATCCTGGAGCTTTGACTTTCGCAACATTATCAAAAAGCTCAGTACCTGTTTCCGATGTGTGGCTATTGACCACATTGGTTTTGGGCTTTCTGACAAACCCGAACATTACGATTACACGACACAAAATCATAGCAGGACACTTGAAAATTTTGTCATGGAAAAAAAGCTAGAGGATATTACATTGCTTGTGCATGATTTTGGTGGACCGATTGGGTTGAATTTTGCCATTCAGCATCCTGAAAAAATTAAACACTTAGTGATCCTGAATACCTGGCTATGGAGCAGTGAAAAAGATCCTGAATTTATTACCCTTAAAAAAGTATTGAAAAATCCATTGCTCCCTTTTCTTTATCAATATTTAAATTTTTCACCAAGATTTATTTTACCAAAATCTTTTGGCGATAAAAAACTCAACAAGAATTTATTAAAGCAATACACGAAACCTTTTGCCAACAAAACACAACGAAACGGTATGTTAGCTTTTGCAAAATCGTTATTGGACGACCAACATTGGTTTGAAGAACTTTGGCATAAACGAAACGCTATTGCAAACAAACCTACTTTATTGATTTGGGGCATGAAAGATTCCGTAATCAAACCGCATTACCTGCATAAATTTCAAAAAGGATTTACAAACTCAAAAACTGTTGAATGCCATACAAGTGGACATTTTCCGCAAGAAGAAGAACCTGAAAAAGTCAGCCATGCAATCTTCGACTTTTTAACGCAAATGAAGGGTTAGGCAAATACTTTCTGAGAAAACCATTGAAGCTCCCTACAAAATAATGGGAAATCATCCCGTTTACAAAAAAAACCAGGCTGCGTGAAAATAAAAGAACAAACTATCCGTTTGGTTTCTTTACATTCGTTAATATAAAATCAACCTTATGCAAAAGCTTTCATACTTGTTTGTGCTCGGGCTATTGTTTGCCGCCTGCAAAAATGACCCCCATGCAACGGCTGATAAAGTAATGAAGACAGCACAGGAAACAATTGCCAACCACGAAGTGATCGATGATGCAAAAACCGGCGATAGCCTAGTGATTGAAAAACCGATTGTCGAAAAAACGAAAGCCGATATCATCGATTCATTGTTCAAGGTTGCTTTCAACGGTCCTTTTACCATCGAAGAAACACTGGACAGCAGCAGTATCGATTTGTTTACGCAAATGGCTAAGGCCAGTAGAGGCAAGGCTTATTTTTCGGTTGATAAAAGCACACTCGATCAGGCCATCAACCAAATTATTGCCGAAGATGTGGTGGCCGAAACCGATCTTGTACTTTTGATCGACAAGACAGCGAGTATGACAGATGATATTGCAAAAGTGAAAGAAGGACTCGGACAGATCATCAACACCCTGTCTAAAAAATCGAAGGTGCGGCTTGCTATCGGGTTGTATGGAGATATCAATTATATGGGTCAGGACTGGTTTGATTTTAAGGTGTTTGAAAACAACTATGATGAGGCCATCGATTTCCTGAACAATATTAAACTGATCGGAAATTATGATGATCCCGAATCAGTGTATGAAGCCTTTTTTGAAGTGGCCAATTCCTCATTCTGGCGATCAAATAAAAAGCGAATGATTGTACTTATTGGTGATGCTCCGCCACAGGAAGCGCCTTTGAGTCAATACACCGTATATGATGTGATCAATAAAGCCAAGGCAGACAAAGTGTTCATGAATTTTTATCCGGTGCTTGTCAATCCTGAGATTGTGGTTGAAAAATTATCCGACGATCTGGTTGCGAAACAGATCATTTCAAAAGTGTATCCCAATCCATCGGCCGGTGAGATCAATTTTGAATTTGCTGATGAAAAAGAATACAGCATTGAAGTGTACGGATTAAATGGCCAAAATGTATTCAGGGAAAAAAGAACGACCTGGTTTTTCACCCATGATTTCGCCAATGTGCCCAACGGTGCCTATATTTTGCGTGTGTTTGACAAAGAAGGAAATTTTGATACGCAACGGTTTGTGATCTACAAATAGCTTTGCAGGCAGCCTTATACCCTTTTAATGTTTGCTCCCAAACCCTGCAATCGGGTATCAATGTTCTGATACCCCCTGTCGATCTGCTCTCCATTTTGAATGATGCTTTTTCCTTGTGCCGATAAGGCAGCAATCAGCAGCGCGAGTCCGGCACGGATATCCGGTGAACTCATGACATTGCCCCGCAGCGGAAATTGTTTGTCGAGACCTACCACTACAGCCCGATGCGGATCGCACAATACAATTTGCGCACCCATATCGATTAGTTTATCGGTAAAAAACAAACGGCTTTCAAACATTTTTTGGTGAAACAAAACCGTTCCCTTTGCTTGCGTGGCTACCACCAGCGCGATACTCAATAAATCGGGTGTAAACCCCGGCCAGGGATGATCGTAAATGGTCAGAATATCGCCGCCGATAAAGCGTTTGATCTTATAATGTTGCTGAGCAGGAATATGGATATCATCTTTGAGAAATTCCATTTCGATACCCAATCGCGCAAACGTATCGGGAATACAACCCAGATATTTTACATTACAATCTTTGATGAGCACATCTCCACCGGTCATGGCGGCAAGACCGATAAAAGAACCCACTTCTATCATGTCGGCCAATATGGTATGGTCGCATCCTTTGAGACTGTCAATATCCACCCCTGTTACGGTGAGTAGGTTTGACCCGATACCGGTAATTTTTGCGCCCATCCGGTTGAGCAGGCGGCAAAGTTGTTGCAGGTAGGGTTCGCAGGCGGCATGATAAATTCGTGTCTTCCCTTTGGCCGCAACGGCAGCCATCAGGATATTGGCAGTGCCGGTAACGGAAGGTTCATCGAGCAACATATAGGTCCCTTTGAGGGCTTCTGCCTGAATCTGAAAAAAATGCTGTTCCTCGTTGTAGTGATACGATGCGCCCAATTTTTCGAAACCGAGGATATGGGTATCGAGTCTTCTGCGTCCGATTTTATCTCCGCCGGGTTGAGGGATATACGCTTTGCGAAACCTCGCTAATAAAGGACCGGCCAACATTACCGCGCCTCTTAATTTTCCTGATTTCTTTTTAAATTCGTCACTGATCAGGTATTCGAGATTGATGTTTTGCGCCCTGAAAGAATACTTGTTGGGTGAAAATTTATGGATCTCAACACCCATGTCGCCAAGCAACTCAATCAGCATCCGCACATCCAAAATATCGGGCAGGTTATTGATGGTAACCGTTTGTGAAGTCATCAATGTAGCAGCAAGAATCTGCAAGGCTTCATTTTTCGCACCTTGGGGAATCACTTCTCCATTGAGTGGGGTGCCCCCGATAATTTCAAAACTGGTATTCATACTCCGCTAATGTACTACATCGCAGAAAGCTTAGCCATTATTTGCGTTATTTTTTTTCTTGAAACGGTTAAATTTATTCCCGCGATTCATCCCACCATTTCCGGCAGTATTGTTGTTGCCAAAACGGTTATTCTGTCCATTGCGATTATTGTTGCGGTTGTTTTGAAACTGCCGTTTAAATGACTTCTGCGGCGACTGACTGGCCTGTATCGTGGCAATACTTCCTACATCAACAAACTCAGTGAATTTGGTACCGGGTTCGTACACCAGTTTCCCTTTGCTCATGGCAAACAGCTCGTCTTTCACCATATCGTCGTGTACATTTTCTTTGTGCCAGTTGTTATAGGCCACCTTCATAAACAAAGCCAATACCTGAATATACCCTTGCTTCTTTTCTTCGTCGGTTTCCTGAATGGCTTTGTCGTACAATTTTTCAAAGGTTTTACCCAAATGATTCCACTTTAGTTTTTGTTTGGGATAAGGAAGCGGTTCAGGTCTTTGTTGTTTCACTTCACGGGATGGCACCGGGTACGGACAATCCACTTCGAGTTTATAATCAGAGATCAAATAAAGATGATCCCATAATTTATGCTGATAGTCTTCGATATTTTTGAGCTGTGGACTCAATATGGCCATCACTTCAATAATCGCTTCTGCATTTTTTTGTCGTTTTTCTTTGTCTTCAATCGTCAGCAGATACTTCACCATATCGTGCACACTGCGGCCGTATTCGCGTATCTCCATTAATTCTCTTGATGTGTTGTATTGCATAGTATATAAAAAATAAATAGAAGTTTTCCTGTTTTGATTTCGTTGCTTTTGCCTGAAAAAAAGAGGATGAAAAAATGTTCAAAATACGGTGGGTTGGTAAACCCGCTCATGCTGCTTAGTATTTTGATACTTAACTCCGCAAATATAGACAATCCATGATAATTAAAAAATTAATCTGCGATTTGCGCAAGCGGCCCGCTATCGACCAAAAAACAAAAAAACAGGGACTACGCTATCCCCATTCACTCAATTGAAAACCGATCTCACTGCCGATGGCCACCCCCATGCCTCCCATCCGTACCCCCGCAAAAACCCTTGGAGAAACTTGCTTGACAATAGGTCGCTTTGTAGCCCCAAAGGCCATGATACCCGTCCACCGAAGATCAATCGTAAAATCCTGCTCGGGCAGAATTATCTCCCTGAGCTTTTGTTCAAGATCTTGTTGTATTTTTTCGTTGAGTGTAAAATCACTGCTGCTTTCTGTTTCGAAGTCAAGATTCCGTCCACCACCCAATAAAATACATTGTTTGTACGCCCGGAAATAATAGTATCCACGATCGAAATGAAAAATGCCTTTGCACTTCAAATCGGGTATGGGTTGGGTGATAAGCACCTGCCCCCTTCCCGGAAAAATATCTTCGCCGGGCAAAAGAGATTTTGCAAAAGCATTGTTGCAAATAAACAGTTTGTCGGCAGAGAATATAATTTCCTCATGGCTTACCGGGTCATGACAGACCAGATCCACCTGTTGTTGGTTTTCATGAAAACGGCTTACCATCGCCCCTGTCTTGATCTCGATACCGGCGCTCAGCACTTTGTTGATCAGGTTTTTCATCATCAGGCCTGTATCGATCTCCCCTTCACCCGTATTTTCGATCAGCGCTTTCACCTTTTGCTTGTTCAAACCAAAAGTCGAAATTTTTTCATTGGCGACAACAAAAGCATCCTGTTTGGTCATTCCTTTCAGCAATTGGTTGAGATAGTGAATTTGGGCTATGGTATCGAGGTCTTTTTCAAACAACAATTCATAACTTCCTCCGGCCTGATACCCCATTTGCTGATGACCCAGTAATGTTTGCAAACGTTCGAGTCCTCTCTTGCGCAACATAAATAATGCAACTACTTCTTGTTCGCTTGCGGTTTGCAGGTTATCGAGCAACTCGGTCATTGATCCCATACAAGCAAACCCGGCATTTTTGGTACTGGCCCCACTTGGTAGCAGTCCTCGTTCCAAAACCAGCACTTGTTGAGCCGGGAACCGTTGCTTAAGATACCAGGCAGTTGTTAGTCCGACAATGCCACTGCCGATTACAATATGGTGATAATGGATAAACGAATTTCTTTCCCAGACCGACAGCATACGATGTAATTATTTTTGAAAGGTGTAATTTACAACGATACCGGCAATACAACAATATTTGATCATGTTGTATAATTTTCGTCAGCGTTAGTAATTCGATGCAGGATACGGATAACTCTTTTAAAGATCTGCTTTCACTTATTGATACCCGCTAGGAGAACAATGGTTTGCGCCAGACGCAGTACCTGATATAAATAGAGAGAAACCTTAACACTTGTTCACCGATTTAGGCCTTAAAACGGTAAAGCCCATAGACACAGCCCGGCATTGCGTTCTGCGGTGTATTTGCTGTTGCCATTTTTATCTAACTGTTTTTATTTTGTGTTTAGCTAACAATGAGCGAAATGCTTTGTCGCTTTTGCTATTGAAGCAATAAGTAAGCGTAATACTATGTCTTCCTATTTCTCTTCTCATATCAGGGTTAAAATAAAGTCTAATGCCATAAGCTAAAGTCCCATTGATTAAAGGAATTCCAATTTTAGGTGTAATCACCAAACTTGAAAGAGTGTCTTTTTGAAAATACCCCATTTCAATACCGCCTGCACTTGTAATATGTCCAATATTAATTGTTTCAAATCCTACTTTATATCCAAAAACCATCGGCTTTTTGTAGGGTGTCATTGTTTCAAAACTTGCATAGTAAATAGTATTGTTTGTGTTTAATCCTAAATCTTTATGGTCTGTGAAATTACTTCGCATATAAGCAATTCCATATTCTGAAATAAAATGTCTGCTCATTCCAAATCCCAGTCTTGGTATAATATTATTTACATGTTTACGTGTTGTACTATCTACGTTCATGATTGTTTGTCCCATACAATAACTGCGTAATAGCAGTAAAATCAAAACGCTAAACAATTTATATCTTTTGTCGATCATCATCTTTTTGCCGGATTAGGCATTTGCTTTTTATGAAGTTATATAGCATCTTTTAGCACCAACTTGTTTGCAATATTTAGTCGCTCTCCCGCCTTCCCTAAACGATAATAGAACCTTTATGCTTTTGAAAATGAAGTTGTGCATCAGCTACCAATTTTACCTGCTGTTTTTCCTCCATTCATCTTTTGTTGCTTGTGTGATTATACTGTCTTGGTTAAAATTAAAAGTCAACGTTATAGTTGCGATTGGGTCAATGTCAGTACCATAATCTTCGTTAATTTTATAACCTATCTCATTACTCTCTCTAAAGTCGGGTTGTCCAAGAAGGTTAATTACTTCATTCAATGATTGTCCTTTTAAATTCAAATGCTTTAATATGTCATCAACCATTTTTGCTCTGTTTGGGAAAGTTCCTAAATCGCCTTTCTCTGTCCAACTATGATAATTATAATAAAATTTTGAATAATCCGTAACATAAAACAAGGGAACTCTATCTTTCAAGTAAGCGCTAATAGTGTCAGCTAATATTGTTTTTCCAATAACCTTAAAAGCAAGATCAGGATTGTAATTTAAACTGCCCATATTAATCAAGTCTTTGGGGAAATTGCCACAAACTTTTATATCTCTTGTCAAGGTGTCTGTTAATTGTTGTTTTATGTCTGCTGATAAGGTGAGTTGTCCTTGTAAACAAAATAAATCTAAACTGCCTGTGTTAGACCGGAAAACACAAATCAAAGTGTCAGTTGGTTGAGATTGTTTTGCTTTATATAATTCTTTTTGTTTTGCTGTGTTTTCGTATTTGTGTCCACAAGCAACAAGAAGTAACGTTGTCAATATTAGAAGTATGTTTCTCATTTTGTGGACTGTCTTAAAATAGCAGGTAACGGACAGGGCTGGCGATCGGTGCGGAATCAAAAAAAATTCCTTTAAAATAATTCCGCACGACGAATTTAGCACAATCATGGAACAGCGATGAAGCCCGCTGCTGTTAGCACTCGTTTAATCATAATGAAATCTACATTTCGCTATCAGTATTTCCTTACCCTCAACTTTATAAATTAATCTATGTTCATTGTCAATACGTCGAGACCAAAATCCTTTGTATTTGTGTCTTAAAGGTTCTGGTTTACCAATGCCTTTGAATGGATCCCTGGCTATATCTTTAATTAGTTGATTGATCCTTGACAACATCTGTTTGTCATTCGTTTGCCAATACAGATAATCTTCCCACGATTCGTCAACAAATATTAGGATCATAATTCTATAAGCTTTTTCTTAATCCCCTTTCCTTTCTTCAGTTTGTCTATCGCCGAGTCTAAGCGTTTTTGATTTTTCGTTGAAGACAACTCATGATTAGTAGCTAACATTGAATTATATTCATCTAAGGAAATAATGACAACGCCTTGATCTTTACCTCGATTAATTATAAGCGTTTCAAAGTCTTCTGATACAGTATCTATATACTTTTTAATATCTTTTCTAAAATCACTGATTGTGGTAGTTAGCATTTCTAATGTACTTTATTTTGTACAAAAATAAGTACATATTATTTATAAACAAAATCATTTTAAGCGACAAACCAATGAGTGCTAACGTTTTTATACCCGCAACAATATTTCGCCTATGTCACACTTCCACCGCAGAAGCAGTGCCGGACAAAGGTAGAGAGAATGTATAGCATTTACGCGCTGACCAAAGATAATTAAATTATGCAGCCCTTTGACACAGCCCGGCATTGCTATTGCACGCGGTTAGCGACCGTATTTCTATTCATAGGGCAGCATTATTATTTCTCCCGATTTATCTAATAATTTAAACTTAGAATCTGTATTCGCTATTTTATCCATTTTACCGATATGATATATAGCAATTTTTTGTGCATCAATTTTTATGTTTTTTTCATCTGCATCATCAAGTATCCAAGCGGGAGCAAATAGCCAATCTATATTTTTAACTTTCGCAAGAATATCCGCATTTTCAGTATCTCCTGAAATATATATACGCTTATTATGCCAATTTATGCAGTATGAGTAGTGATCGAACGAAATGCCAAAAACGATATGATTTGTTTTAAATGCTATTATGTCAAAATATTGAATTGCGTCTTTAATTTTGCTTATTTCAGCAATGTTCCAAGGCCCATATTTATTTCCTTTAATTTTATTTAAAAGTTCTTTAGCATAGTGGTCTGGGTGTTCGTGTGTAAAAATAAAAGTTGCGTTTTCTTTTATGCTATCTAATTCAGCTCTGTCATATTCCATATAATTAAAAGCTCCGGATATATAGGGGAAATCAATATAAATATTCGATTTGCCGTCAGTCATATACAGTCCACAGTTACCAATAAATTTGATTTTAATTTCCTTTGATTGGCAGAACCCCATATTAGAATGAAAAACCAATGCAGTGATCAGTAAAAGGTTAAAATAAAAATTGTTCATACTTAAGGTGCTATTAAGTTCGCCTCTGATATTTCAATATTGCCTGCTAACGGTTTGCAGCTACCCGAAGGGCGGGAGTTTGAAAACGAAATTACTTTAAAAAATGGAATATTCTTTTACTCTTCAATATTCATGCGAAGGCGAAAGCCCGCCTTTTGGGTAGGTGCTGTTGTGCGCCGCTTTATATTTCAATTTTAGTTTCACGGATTTTGTTTTTTGTTCTGCAATCCATATAAAATTTACGCACTCCGAATTTGTAATTTTCATTTCTGTTTAAATACTTTCTTTTGTTATAGCCATGATACATGCTGATAACTCCATTTGATTCTTTATCATGAAAATTTGAAGAATACAATGAATTATTGATGACCAATTGTAAATTGTCTATCTTGATTGGCGATTTAATTACATTACAAGATTCTCTGTGCTTTAAAATTTTATATTTTTTTCTTCGTGGATTATAATATACTGTTTTGCAATAAATTGTTGAGGTTGTAAGTCTTTCGTTTACAACAACTTTTGATAATTTAATTGTATCACCAAATAGCAAAAAATTCTTAATTAAAACAATTCTACTACCGTAATTATCAATTGGAATAATGATTTTTGAAGAATCATTATTTATCTCAATATTTTGTTGGTATTTTAATACTGTATTAGATGCAGTGTCGTCTTTACTGGCTAAATAATTTTTTCTCCAAAAGTCATTGTCAACATTAACTGAAAAAATTATTTTATTTTCTCCACCATTTCTGAGTTCTAAGGTATCAATTTGAATAACAATATTTTTAGATTGGCTAAAAACATCTATTGAGCAAAGTAGAACTACTATGGTAAAAAATCTCTTCATATTTTGTTCTAACAAATGACGCATAATGTTCCGAGCGCAGATGCAGAGCCGGATAAAGATAGAGATAAACCATAACATTTATTCGCTGATTATAGATAATTAAATTGTTCAGCATTTAGATACAGCTGGGCATTGCGGTCTTGCACGCTGTTAGCAGCAGGGTATACTGTCTAAACATTGTCAAAGAATTTAATTGCAAAGTTGCAGAAATCAATAATTACTTCTTTGTCCAATTCAAATTCCTTTCTTCTTCCTAGATAATTTTGAGAAGTAGGTGATATTTCCTTTCCTTCATTTAATTCTGTCACAGTAATACACTTAATATGTCTTTTAGAAACCAATACTATATAAGCATTTTCATAAGGATAATTTTTGGGCAAATCGGACAAACAGAATTCACCACTTGCTCTAAATTTGACTTCAATAAAATAGACATCTTTTGTTTTTGGATTTTGCATAACAAAATCCGGCATTCGCCTAATTTCCTGGGCAACATCACTACGAACACCCTTTAATAATTCCATTATTCCAGGTATTGTATTTTCCATACCATAACGAAAAACATTATAACCTAAACTCAGGAATAATTCTTGGATTAATGTTTCTGCGATTCTTCCTTTAATCATACCATACCGAAAATTTCTTTCTTTATCGGTTAAACCTGATGTTTCAGATTTGCATGAATTCGCTACATCCGCACTAACTTCCTTTCTTTTATGGTAGCATTCTAAACACAATCCGCCTACATATTTTGTAAAGCTCGAACATTCTATACATTCTGGCATATAATTTAGTTAAGTTTTGTTTGGACCTTGCCACTAACGGTTTCTGGCCATGCGCTGTGGCGGAGTTAAAGGTAAGAAATTGTCAACTTAGAAGAAAGAAAATGTGGAAAAGCAAGCCTCAACTGTGAACAAAACCGCCATAGCGGCTGGGCCAGTGTTGGCGGTAGCTTTTCTATATTTCTCCACTTGATTCTCCACTAGTCGATTCATTAGAAGCTGTTCCACCCAATACATTTTGGTCAAGTAAGTCATTGGATTCATTTTCATTTTGTACTTCTGACAAACAATCTTCTCCAATTTCGCTGGCTGTAGATTTTGTTGTTTCTTCTTTGACTTTCTCCAATTTATCTTCTTCAATTTTTAGTTTTAGATTAGTAATTGCACTGTCTATAAAATCAGGTGTTGAATAAAACCAAATATCGCAACCAGAAAGTTTACAAAATTCTTCTATCAATTCAGGTCTGGGACCACACAATATTTTAGAATTATTGAACGAAATGACTTTATACCAATCTTCCTTAGTGTCAAATGTTACAAAGATTATATGCTTTTTATTGTCAGTGGCGTATTTTATTATTTGTTTCCAAATTATAAAATCACCGTATTTGTCTAGCCCTGGTCTTTTAATTTTTTCTTTATAGTCAATATAGCCAGGAGGAATGCCTTGTGGAAGTCTTATGTCGCCATCTTTAATTATTGTCGCTTTCTCATCTTCACTTAAATCATCTCCAATGTTGTCGCCAATAATTTGTGCAATTTTTTCTTTAACAGGATTGTCAACAATTAGGTCTTTGAGTTTTCTTTTCTGAGTACTTAGCTCTTTATTGTATTCTTCATAAAACATTTGAGCCTTTTCTTGTAACTCTTTACTCAAAAAAGGGTGCTCTCTTTGTGTTTTTATTTTTCTACTAAAATTCTCTAGGTCTTTTATAGTAGATGTGTATTTCTCAACTTGTTCTCTTATTCTTTCTTCCAAACCCCTATGATATTCGAGTCCCACCCAATGAGGGATCCATATTTTGTCTTTTAGCTCTTGAAAAATGGAAAACCAAACATTAATTGTGTCTTCCGAATATCTATAAAAGTCAAATAATACATTAGTATCAAACACAAAAATGCCTTCCTGCCACAGTTTTTCAAATTCCTTTGGTTGAGGCTTATAATATCCTTTAAATTTAGTTTTCATAAGTCGCAATAATTAAATTTTAGGTAAATGTTTTTGAAGCCAGTCATTAGAACATTCAACTCTCATCCAAGCTGCTTCTCCGCCAGATTTAATGACAAATAGTCTATCATTTCCATCCATATACCTAAGTAAATTGTCTCGAATTTGTTGAGCCGATTGGGAAGTTACAATTGCCCAAGTCGATTCTGTAATTTTTGCCCAAGTTCCGTATGCCTTTATTTCAGCGTGTAATTGAGGGTAATTACCGCCTTTTATCAGGTCATAAACTATAATGTAACATTTCATATGTTGTTATTTTTATTTTTTAATCTCGTCATTTTAAAATTACCACTAACATGCTCATACCCGCTACTCCATTACACCTATTCCCCCTTCTCCACCAATAGCCATTATCACACGCTATCCCAAACTTACAAATTATTTGTTAGCAGACAAATAGCTGCGGCAGATTTGGCAATCAAATCAGTTTACACCGCCACTCCCTTACATCCCATTCAGCTTCAGCAGCACATCCCTTTCCGCTGTGCGTTTTAGTATCTCGTTTTGCAGATCGGCGATCTTTTCGCCTGGGGTGGTATTAGCAGATGCATCGGTGCTGTAATCAGCAGGGATTAGGGCGGCGATGCCGCTAAAAAAGTTATTTTTCGCACATGCGAAATTTCCAAGCGTATCGCCGGTTGTATACTCGATCGGTTTAAATAATCAAAAATAGTTTCGTAGCGTCGGTTCAATTTTCGTGCAGTCAGCCACAGGCTAACCCAAAAGACAGTTTACGAATAAAAGATGCTGAGGGTTCGGTGAAAATTTAATCGAGTGAACGGATGATCTCATTGTCGATCTGCTGAAAAAAATGTTCCGGCTTCAGTGTTCTCCAGTTTTCACTTTCGGTAAAGGTGACATAATGATGTATACGCGCCTTCTTAAAATCGTCGAGGGCTTGGTACAAAAAATTGATCGCAGCGATCCAACCGCCATGGTCTTTGATATCTTCAAACCATTCTTCATAATAGTCGTTGCCATCGCTGTGAAAAGTCAGTACATTTTCGCCGATCAGCATAAATTTATAAATGCCGTTTGAAATCAAGTGATCAATGATATTGCGTTTGAAAGTCTGTATATCATTTTCTATCGCATCGTTCCATTCACCCATCATTTC
>CAZFKA010000054.1:0-14681 GCA_964519155.1 uncultured Bifidobacterium sp.
AAAGCGATTTTATCTCTTTGATACATTTGAAGGGTTTAGTGCAAAAGATATCGACGTTGAAAGCAGCAAGGATTTGAGTGATGGAAAACAAGACTTTTCAAATACTACAATTGAAGAAGTATTGGCGAAAATGCCTAACAGAAAAAACTGTATTATAAAAAAAGGATATTTTCCTGAGTCTTTAAACGATTTGGAAGAGAGCTATTGTTTTGTTTCATTGGATGCTGATTTATATAAGCCAATTAAAGATGGACTGGAATATTTTTATCCTAGGCTTGAAAAAGGTGGATATATTTTTGTTCATGATTATAATAATGATTTGTATCCAGGTTCAAAACTTGCTGTACGCGAGTTCTGCCAGAAAAATAATATTCCATATTTCCCCATCACCGATTCGTGGGGTACAGTCGCCATCAGCAAATAAGTCCCTCTCCCCTACAAATACCGCCTATACATCACGTTCTTATATGAATATTAATTTAATATTAAGTTTTTTATTATCTTAGTCCCTTTAACGACTATAGTTAGGGTAATGCAGCAAATTATCGATTGTATAAATACTTTTGAAACCGTCTCCTTGAAGCAATTGGATAGTGTTGAACTGCAAAACAGAATCGATACGAAATATGTGCTGACCAAGGATCAGTTGCTGCAATTATTACTGGGAATTAAGGCCGAACAGTACGCCCTCGAAATCGGCAATTCCCGTATCTTTAGCTATCAAACGGTCTATTTCGATACGCAAGATTTTCAGTTCTATAAAGATCACCATAACGGATTTGTGAATCGTGTAAAAGTGCGTAGTCGCGAATACCTTGAAAGCAACCTTTGCTTTTATGAAATCAAACGAAAAGTTTACGGAACCCGCACCGATAAACAACGAAAAAAAATTCCAAATATTTACTATGCGGTGCCTCCTGACGAATATGCCCTGATTGAATATAAGCGGCTGCGAAATAAGCCCATCGAACGGAAAATGACTAATTACTTCAAGCGCATTACACTCACAAATAAAAAGTTTACCGAAAGAATCACAATTGATCTGGGTATACAGTTCGACAATGGTACCGATAAAATAGCTTTACCGAACCTCGCTGTTGTTGAAGTTAAACAAGGCAAAACCGATGTTTTCTCTAATACCGTTCAAGTTCTGAAAAAGCTGCGTATTCATGAAACCGGATTCAGCAAATATGCCATCGGGGTCGCATTGCTTGAAAAAAATGTAAAACACAATAACTTTAAACCAATACTTTTGAAACTTAATAAAATAAACGCATATGCAGAACATTGAAAGGACAGCCAAGCAGATCAAAGACTCCCTCAAAGCCCTGAACACAGATATCTTTTCTGAACCCACTACCACCGCCGCAGGAATGGATTATATGGAGTTACTCAGCCGCTTTGGTATCAATATTCTGGCCATATTTATCCTGATCAGACTCATTTATTATCCAACACATAAAAACAAGGATTTTCTTTTTACATTCTTCATTTTCAACTTTATCATCTTTACCTTACTCAGCACGACCAAACTAAAGCCGGGTTTTGCGTTTGGACTTTTGGCCATATTTTCTATCATGCGCTATCGTACCGTCACGGTACCAATCAAAGAAATGGGCTATTTCTTTATTTGCCTTGCCCTGGGTATGATTAATGCACTGTCTCTCGTCGATGAGGGATGGTATATTATGATCGCCTGTAATGCCGCCATCCTCTTACTCACGGTTATTCTCGACCGCTTCATCAGCCTCACCCATGAAAATGTTAAGGAAATAACTTATGAACGGGTCGATCTGATTCAACCGGAAAAGCGTGCAGAACTCATGGATGATCTTATGCAAAGGACGGGTCTACCCATTCATCGCGTAGAAATAAAAAATATTAATTTCCTGCGCGATTCTGCCAAAATTCATATTTTTTATCATGCCAAGGAAAACGAAAATACACAAGGCATGACCGGTGATGACGATTAAAGAAGTTGTCGATTCAATCATACACACGCCAAATAGTCTGTATGCAGGAAAATCCAAACAAGCGTACGCCTGATTAGTTATATGATTACTTTTGCGGACATGAGTCATTTCTCTAAAAAATTGATCCGTTCACTTTTTTCAAAATTTTCAACGCTGAAAGTTTTTGTTGTCGGCGATGCTATGCTTGACAACTATTGGTATGGCGATATTGAACGTATATCTCCTGAAGCTCCGGTACCGGTTGTCAACATTCGAAAAAAAGAATCCAGACTGGGAGGAGCCGCAAATGTCGCCCTCAATCTTCGTGCGTTGGGATGCGATGCCTACTTGCTATGTGTTGTGGGTAAAGACGAATCCGGTAAACGCCTACGTGAAATACTTAACGATGGGCAAATCAACACTGACTTTTGTCTTCACGACAATGAAGTTATGACGACCACCAAAACAAGGGTTATCGCAAAAAACCAACAAACAATACGCATCGACGAGGAAATTATTCAACCACTCACAATAAAAGCAGAACATCACTTTATTGACACTTGTCTACGTGCGATTCAAATTGAAAAGCCTGATCTGCTTATTTTCGAAGATTACAATAAAGGGTTACTATCAGAAAACATGATCGAAAAGATCATCACCCATTGTAAGCACGTTGGGGTTACAACCGCTGTTGATCCAAAATTTGATCACTTTTTTGCCTACAAAAACGTTGACCTCTTTAAACCAAATCTCAAGGAAATTAAAGATGCGTTCAAAATAGACCTACCGAATCCCAATTTAAATACGCTCAAAAAACTACACAAGCAACTTCATGAACGTTTGCAGCATGACACCTCCATCATCACCCTTTCCGAACGAGGCGTTTTTGTACAACAGGGCGATACCGCGAATATTATTCCCGCTCATGTCAGGCAAATTGCTGATGTGTCCGGTGCAGGTGATACGGTTATTGCAGTCGCCTCACTCGTTTACCATTTAACCCATGATGTTGTGCTTAGCGCAGAAATCGCCAATATTGCCGGAGGAATTGTATGTGAACAAGCTGGTGTGGTTAGTATCGCGAAGCAACAATTGCTAACAGAAGTATTGGCAAAACTTAAACTTGCTTAACGGAGCGAAAAAACAATTTGCTAAAAACACAGCAAAAAAATACTTTCTACAAACCTAAAACGCATCATTCACAATGTTGCGGCAGATTGATAATATTTGCACACAGGTTTGATGCCACATTGTTCACATTTGGGCGATCGTGCCACACAAATGTAGCGTCCATGCAAAATCAACCAATGGTGTGCTTTATGGATCAATTCAGTGGGAATATGTTTAATTAATTCGCGCTCTGTTTGCAAAGGCGATCGGCTATTAAGGGTTAATCCAATTCTGTTGGCTACACGAAATACATGGGTATCTACCGCCATATTGGGCTGTTGATCTATAACAGATGTGATCACGTTTGCTGTCTTTCGCCCTACTCCCGGCAATGTCACTAACTCAGCAACAGTCATGGGTACTTTGCCATCGAACCGATCGACCAGTAAACGCGAAAGCCCGATCAAATGACGTGTTTTACTATTGGGATAACTGATACTTTTTATCAGGGGAAACAACTCGTCAAACGCTGCTGTGGCCATGATTTCAGGTGTCGGATATTTTTCAAAGATCGCAGGTGTAGTCATATTCACCCGTTTATCGGTGCATTGCGCCGACAAAACCACCGATACCAACAATTGAAAAGGATTATCATAAACCAGTTCTGTCTCTGCGTCAGGTGAGTGTTTGTTGAAATAATCGATCACAAAATTGTACCGCTGCGCTTTTGTCATGTGATAAAATTAACCAAAATACCGTTTATCAGTCATTTCCGCTTAAAAAAAATATTCATGCATACCCCATAACCATTTCCTTTATATTTGTATCAATTCACAAAATCATGAATCAGATTTTAACGATCGAGGCACTAAAAAAAAATTATGGTATCGTAAAAGCACTAAATGGTGTCAGCTTTTCCGTGCCCAGGGGTTCTGTATTTGGTATTCTTGGCCCAAATGGAAGCGGTAAAACAACTTTATTAGGTATATTGTTGAACGTTTTGAAAGCCGACGAAGGTCAATTTACCTGGGAAGGCTATAGCAGCGGTGAAAGTGCCCGGCGAAGTATCGGTTCCTTGCTTGAAACTCCTAATTTTTATCATTACCTCAATGCCGTTGACAACCTGAATATCGTTGCAGAAATAAAAGGAAAAGGAAAAAATAACATTGACGATGTATTGAAAAAAGTCAGACTCTACGAACGACGATTTTCAAAATTCAATACGTATTCACTGGGCATGAAACAAAGATTGGCAATAGCTTCTGCTCTCCTCGCTGACCCAGAAATTTTGGTACTCGACGAACCTACCAATGGTCTCGACCCTGAAGGAATCGCGGAAATCAGAACGCTGATCATCAGGCTTAACGGCGAAGGAAAAACTATCATTATGGCCAGTCATATGCTCGATGAAGTTGAAAAGGTATGCACGGATGTTGCAATATTAAAAAAAGGAAATTTATTGAGTGTTGGCAATGTCAGTGCAATACACCAATCAGAAATGACCATAGAAATAGCTGCTGATGATAGCGAATCATTAAAAAGACTTCTCTCAACCCATACCGATATTCAGATCCTGACAAGCGACAACACGCTGACAGTTTCGTTGCACAATAATATGAGCGCAGCGGATCTCAACCGCTTTTGTTTCGACAATAATATTGTGCTTAATCATCTGGTGAAGCGGAAACGTAGTCTTGAAAGTAAATTCATAGAAATAACCCAAGAATCCAAAAACTAATATTTCACTATGCAACTTTTAAAAATTGAATGGCTTAAAATAAAAAATTATACAACCTTCTGGGTATTGAATGGCATATTTGTTGGCCTGTATCTCTTATGGAACCTGGGTCTCAATCAGGCTTTAGTGAAGTTAGGTTCCCAACCGATCAATGTCGTAAATGAATCCTTTCGTTTCCCCGGTGTTTGGGGTACTATGGGATACGTTTATGGTTGGTTTATTTTTTTCCTTTGTATGTTCATTATTATCAGTATCGCTAATGAGGTGACTTTCCGAACGCAACGTCAGCATATTATTGATGGATTTCACCGCCTCGATTTTCTCCACGCGAAGTCACTGCTTATTCTGGCCATGTCTATAGCGACGACAATTATGTACACCCTTTTCTGTCTTGGATTTGGCCTGGCCAATGGCGGATCAGGTGTTTTTGATGAAGCCCACTATATATTGTATGTATTCATTTATACACTGAACTACCTTTCCTTTGCTGCTTTGCTGACATTATTCATCAAACGAACGGGATTGAGCATTATTTTATTTCTGGCTTACTTGCTTCTCGAGTCCGGTATCAGTACTTATGTCAATTTCAGGTTTGCAACAAAAATAGGCAACCTATTACCCTTACAAGCCAGCGATGAATTGTTGCCCTCAAAAAGTCTTGCGGCTATGAAGTCAATGGTTGATCAAGCTTCGCACGCCTCAGCGATTCCCGAATATATTTTTCTGCTGGTAAGTTTGGTCTTCATTGCGTTATATTACTTCATTGCCCGTAGAAAAATGTTAAACAGCGACTTGTGATTCGAAAATAAATTCTTTGCGCTTGTTTGAAGTAAGATTTCGGAGGCAGGTAATCGCATAAAGGCGGAGAGTTTCGGTCGACTATTTTTTACCTGTTTCTTCAAAAAAACCTTGTGCGCATAGCTATTCATAATGTAGCTTTGTGTCAATAAATGACTTCCCGATTGTGAGCAAAAAAAATACTAAAAAACCAAAGAACGAAAAACCAACCATTCTGATCACGAACGACGACGGGGTTACCGCACCGGGCATCGCCGCGTTGGTAGAAGTCGCTAAACAGTATGGCCGCGTAGTGGTGGTAGCACCTGACGCACCACAATCAGGTATGGGGCATGCGATAACCATCGGAAGGCCACTTCGTTTACACCCTGTCCATCTTTTTGGAGAAATAGAAGCCTATCAATGCAGCGGTACACCCGTAGATTGCGTAAAACTTGCAGTGGATAAGGTTCTCCATAAAAAACCAGATTTTTGTTTCAGTGGTATCAACCATGGATCCAATTGCTCGATCAATATTATTTACTCCGGTACAATGAGTGCTGCGATGGAAGCGTCAATCGAAAATATTCCTGCCGTTGGATTTTCGTATCTTGACTATAGTTTTGAGGCTGATTTTTCATTGGCACAGCAAGTTGCAGCTGAAGTAATGCACGCGCTAATCAAAGGAGAATTGCCGCAACGGGGTTTGTATAATGTCAACATTCCAAATATTCCGATCAAGAAATATAAGGGCTTGAGCATTTGCCGACAAGCAAAAGCAAAATGGAAGGAAAATTTCGTTGAGAGAACCGATCCGCACGGAAAAAAATATTTTTGGCTCACAGGTGAATTTCAGAATCAGGATAAAGGTAAAGATACTGACGTTTGGGCGCTCAATAACCATTACGCTTCGGTAGTGCCGGTTCAGTATGACCTTACCGACCATGAACTGCTCAACGCTATTCAAACAAAAAAATAAAAAATTTTATTCGACTGTTGATTGCCAAAAATGCTATGTGTTAAACATCTATATAAAAAGTATCCCCAGGCTGAGTTCCCCTCTGTAAATGATTTAAGTTTCACTTTCGGTAAAGGAAAAATTGTCGGTCTGCTTGGTCCGAATGGCGCAGGAAAAACAACAACCATATCGATGATCTGTGGATTGATCAGACAATACGACGGTGAGATTTATGTGTTAGGGAAAAATATCAGAAAAGAAGCGGAATTGATCCGGGGCCTCGTGGGGGTAGTACCGCAGCAAATAGCCCTCTACCCTACTTTGTCCTGTTTTGAAAATCTGCAGTATTATGGCGCTTTACTCAATATAGAACGAACGATACTCAAAAAAAACATCCAACGTTATCTCGAAGAATTCGGACTTACCGATCACGCTCACAAGCAGATCAGGCATTTTTCTGGTGGTATGAAACGCAGGGCGAATATCATTGCTTCCTTGTTGAATAATCCCCAACTGTTGATTCTCGATGAGCCTACAGCTGGCGTGGATGTACATTCAAGAGGCATGATTTTGCAATACTTGAAAAAATATCATGAGGCTGGTAATTCGGTGATTTATACGTCGCATTTGCTCGAGGAAGCAGAATCGCTTTGCGACGAAGTGCTGATCATAGACAATGGTGAAAAAATTGTACAAGGCAAGCCCCAGGAATTGATCATGCAATATGGCGTCCAAAATCTACAGGAGGTATTTATTCGGTTAACAGGAAATCAACTTAGAGATTAGGCTATGAAAAGAATCATTGCAACATTTCACAAAGAATGGCAACTGATGCGTAGAGATCTCGGTGGCTTGTTACTGCTTTTTGTTATGCCCATGCTGCTGATTGTTATCATGGCGCTGGTACAAGATGGTCCATTTAAAGATTACAAAGACAGAAAATTTGAAGCCCTGTTTCTTGATCTCGATCAGGGTAAAGTGGCCAAAAATATTCGCCAAGGGCTTACGCAATCAGGCCAGTTTATCATAACCGATTCATTAAACGGTAAACTACTCGACAAGCAGTCGATTCAACAATATATTCAATCCGGACATTATCATTTTGCCATCATCGTTGCAAAAGGCGTCAGTGCAGAAATTGTCAACAGTGGCAATATCATAGCCGGCGAAATTGGCAAAGCAATCGGTTTGCAGGTTGATCTTCCGCATCGTGCCGGACGCGACAGTATCAATATTGAGTTGATGTTTGATCCGGTAAGCAAGCCGGCCTTTAAAATTGCGATCACCAATGCCGTTGAAAAATTTGTACAGAAAGTGCAGTCGGAGATTATTCTCGACCGTATCAGTGCGCTCGGTCCGGCAAGCAAGCAAGATTCCTCATTTGACTTCGATCGTTACTTGCATCAGGTGGGTGTTAAAGAAGTTTCGACACAACACGAACAAGTGATCAATAATAAAATGAACTCGGTGCAACACAATGTACCGGCCTGGGCAATATTCGGAATGTTTTTTATGACCATCATTATCTCAGAAAGTATGATCGGTGAAAGATTAAGCGGCAGTTGGACAAGACTCAAACTCATACCGGGTAATTTTGCGCATATTTTGACGGGTAAACTGATCTTTTTTGTGATGCTGGGTATGATTCAGTTCTATCTTATGATGCTCGTTGGCATTTACCTGATGCCGGTATTAGGACTTGATGCCATGCAGCTCAGTAATTCGCCGCTACTCTTGTTGATGCTCGTATTGACATCATCCTGTTGTGCCACGGCCTATGGCATCTTTATCGGCATTCTGTTCAATTCAAGTCATCAGGCACTTCCGGTAGCCGCGATATCGGTGGTCATACTATCGGCGATTGGTGGCGTATGGGTTCCCATAGAAGTACTTCCACCAATACTCAAAAAAATGGCTGCAATATCACCCATGCGTTGGGCACTTGAGGGAATCAACAATGTACTGTTGCGCAATGGCGGCTTTGCCGAAATTTTACTGCCCGCAACTGTATTGCTGTTGGCGAGTGCCATTTTGTTATTTTTTGCCTGGATAACTGAGCAAAGGCGATCGGTATAATACTGTAAGCGGTTCAATAGCCGATATAATGCACAAAGGAAAGTCGAAACCAGAAATTGCTCGCTCGTCTTTTTTCCGTCAAAGGCATTCTTTTATACATATCGTACACATCGGCATTATGCATACCGTATTTTATGTTAAGCTCCTGCGCATGATCACTTTTAGTAAAATAACGCAAGCCAAGGTTTACGCAGGGTTGAATAAAAGAGCGTTTCGCGCCTTCGAACCCTCTACTGGTTTTAAAGTCGATATCCCATAAGCTTTCGTCTTCCGTGATTTTGATCAATCCTGCGTTGATATACTCCACACCGGCGCCAACAGTAAAACCAATGTCTTTTTTTGACTCAAAAGTGGATACATTACCGGTATTGAAACAAACCATTAAGGGTAAGGTCAAACTCATAAAACGGTTGCGAATAGCATTCAGGCCGATACTGGGATAAAAATTTATACTGATACTTTTTTCCCTTCCCATTTTTTTTATCAGAAAATGATTATTAAATCCAAAATATAAAAATGATATGGGAAAAGGTTTCTTCACTTGTAAGAATGTGGTATCATTATTCGACGAATATTCATCGTAATTGTAGGCAGCGTATTTTGCAACCGAACCAAAATCGCCAAAGCATCCCCAACCAAAGCCTTTGATATAGATACCGGAATTCTCTTTCTTTTTATCTTTTTTATCGTCAGCATGCAATGTCAAGGCTAAAGCGAAGAAAAACAAAGGAAAAAGTAGCAACGTTTTTTTCATAAATAAGTGTTTGTGTGTTTATAAGTAAAGATTAGTAATTGATGTAATGTACCATGGACAATCGAAACCAAAATGCCGTATAATTGGTTTTGGAGCCAGCAGGAAGACCGTTATACTCATCGTAAATTTTTGTTGGCCGTATACCAAATTTAAAATTCAATTCCTGCGCATGACTTCCACGCGTAAGATATCGCAATCCCAGATTGACCGCCGGTTGAATAATATTGGTGAGTATGGAATGAAATCCTTTGTTTTCATATTCTTCGAAATCGTAAAGACTATAATTGTCTTTAATGCTGATCAATCCAGCTTTTATGTACTCCGCACCGATACCTACTGTAAGCCCCGTACTTTTCCGTGATTGATAAGTTGCAACGGCTCCGATATTATAATTCAGAAAAAACGGCAAGGTAACATTTAAGATTCTCGAACGGGTAAATCCCAAACCAATTGACGGATGAAAATTCAAACTAAGACTTTTATCATCATTGAACTGCCGAATCAAAAAATGATTATCAAGATCGACATGGATAAACGAAAATCCGAAGGCTCTCCTTTTTTCTACAAAACGGAAAGTATCGTGCGTCACGAAAAACATTTGACTATAACTCGCATAAGGTGCAGTTTGTCGGCCGTCGCTAGCGATTCCCCAGCCAAATCCCTTAATGTATTTAGAAGAAGAGGATTTTGCAGGCGATGCTGAAACCATGTTTACATCACGCAGTAAAAGTGCAACAATAAACAAACAATAAACAATTGTATTTTTCACCTGTATTTATTTTTTCAGAATCAATTGCTTTTGGGTAAAATTATATGCAGCATCCAGCATCGCCACCATATTGGGCCATTGTGATTTTGGAAGAAAGCTACTTTTATAAATTTTGGTCGTTTTGATCACAACTGCATTTCCTTCTTGTTTGGCGGTACTGATAAATTTTCCGGCTTCATTATCGATATTAAAGTTGAAGTTTTCGAGTCCTTCTGCCGTATAGCCCGGCGGAATTTTGAAAACGATATTGTTATGCAATTCTTTGGGAAAATCTACCCAAATATTGTGGATACGTTTTTTTTCATCTCCCTTGATCTCAGTTTGTGAGCCAATGATCTTTCCAATTTCGATCACATAATTGGGTCCGACCTTTTTGGTCATTTCCGTCAGCGTAAAATCGGTTTTGTCACTCAATACCGGTTCATTGGGTTTGGTGCCGGTTTGCAGATGTAGAAAGGTATCTATCGAAACCACTTTGGGATAAAAATCCTCATAGCTTTCTTTTAATTCCTTAATGTACTCTTCATATGCCGACAATTTTGATTCGTTCTTTTTGCGTTTTTCTTCTTCGCGACGGGCTTCATTCCCTCTTTGCCTTTCTTCCTTTTCTTCTTTTTTATACAAAATGCGATCATCATTTTTTTTGTTGATCTCTGCCAGACGGGAAATAAACGAATTGTACTCCCTTTTTTTCATTCCGGTATAATAACAGGTATCAACAACTTTAATATTGTCAAAATTACTCTCATCGAGCGCAAGGTAATAGTTGTTGGTTTCGGTATTTTCGGAATGACTTGACGACGGTAAAGTTATTTCCTTCACCGATTCTACTTTCCGCGCCCTTTCATCGAAACGAGCCACGTATCCTTTTTGTCCGTCGTAATTTTTATCCCGGTCGAAAACGTTTGAATTACAATTAGAAGGAAATATAAATTTGTCTTTAAACTTAATACCATAAATCAGTTCACGGGTCAGGGTCAGATTTTCGTTATCTGTCAGGAGCTTATGCGGTACTGCTACCATTTCAACTTCAACGTCATACTTCTGTAGCGCGTTAAACAAATAACCGGTGAAATATTCATCGTCAAGTGGATTGACGTATTCTCTGAATTTCGCTCGGAAATAATTATACATCAACTCCACAATACGGTTGCCATCTTTCACATCCTTATAATTATCCTTCATATTGGCATATTCAGCGGCAAAGATGAGCGCACTGTTTATGCCTTTATCTTTGATATTGTTGAATTTCATTTCCATGTCTTCGCGGGTAACAGACGACTTTATCTTTTCAACATCATCCGATGCAAAATTGTCTTTCCTTTCATTGGCATGTACAACCTGAAATTTAACATGCGGCAGTTCACGGGCATCATGCAACCAACGCTCGTCTTCCACACCACCGCGATTCATATCTTCAAACATAAAACCATGAATTTTTCGTCCGTCGGCTTCAAATGATTTAAACGTTGGTGCTCCGTACACTGATCGGGCAGTAAGGAAATGAACCTTGGCAAGTTCCAATATCACTTTTTGTTTTACAATAGGGTATTTGCTGTTGACAAAATAATATAGATTGGGGAGTTTTGCCGGAGACAGCATCCCGCCTTTATATCTCTTCTCCAAAAAATATTCGAGTGTATCCCCTACTTCCAAATCAGGTATCGCCATTTTATAGTATTCGATATTAGAACTACTCCATGCGGAACGGTATACACGTGGCACATTACCTTCGTTTACTTTTATCGCATCTACCCCTGTAATTGTGTTTTCGCTGCCACCCTTTTTCAAAATGCGAATGCTGATCTTATCTTCTCCTTTTTTGAGATCAAGATCAAAATAGATCGTCGAAAAATCTTCCAGGGCAGACTTCTCATTGATCACCAATTTCAGGTGTTGAAAACTCGAATAGGTTGACCCATAAGCCGGATCGGTACACGCATAGCGAATTTTTTTACACAAGATCACCGCAGGCGATTTACGAAAACTGTCCGGAATATTATATTGTTTGAAATCGATATCATCCGCATCGAGTTCAAACAGCCCCAATGACGATTCCTTCGCTTTTTCTTTCATTCTTTCTTCACGACGACTTTGCGACATCAGGGTGAGCGTACAAAGGATGAACAGCCCGAGGGTAAATAGTTTTTTCAGCATAAAAAAATGGATTATAGTTTTTCTAACACAATTTGTTCGTTATTGATTTCTTTCAGACGCTTTAAATGATCATTCCATTGTGTAAGGTTGCGAATATCGGTGATGTGACTTTTCATCATGATATTTTTACGCAAAATCACCTTATCTGCTTCCTGCGCATAGACAACCGAAAATGAATATTCATTCGTCTTAATATCGATCTGTTGGGGCAGGCTTTTTACTTTGAAACCGGCAGGCAGACTCAATTCGGTTTTGTATTCGCGTAAGATATTGCGACTTACTTCTATCGGATTTTTGCGCTTAGCGTCGGTCAACAACGATTCCAGATCATTGCTGTAATCGATAGATACATATGTTTCTTTACCGAGATGCGTAATTTTATTCGTGATCGTTGCGTCGTAGGAAATTTCAATGGGCAATTCACGGTTTTCGAATTCTGTTTTTGAAATATTTGACACCTCTATATTTTTATCGTAACCACTCAGTACGTTGCGGAGTACAGTTTCACGTTTGGTATTGGCAACATCATTGATCGATCGTAAAAATCCGGTTTGACTTTCACCATGATAGATTTCATTGACCTTAGCCATCAGTTTGTCACCCTCCATAGTGATTTTTTTATCTTCAAGATACTTGTTTCGTTCGATCGGCAGGGAAGGCACATTTTGCAAAATATAATTTTCACCGTCTTCCACCAAGGCTTGTCTACCCTGAATGCGTTCAGCATAGTCGTCGAATGCGATATACTTCTCGGTACCATCTAAGAAATAAAATTTGTTATTGTATTTCAAGGCACAAATCATATGATTATCAACCAGTAAACTAGACAGCGAATAATCGTAAGGTTTGTCGGTAGTGCCGATCCACACGAGACGGGCATCAAAACCCGCCAATTTGAGTAAAGTTGTCAACAGATTCGCCATTCCTTTGCAATCACCAAATTTATTTTTGTAAACCATCGACGCAGCTTCCGGTTGAAATCCGGCTACTCCGCGTTCAAATGCAATGTATTTGATATTATCCTGCACCCAATAGTAAATCGATTTTATTTTGTCGATATCGTTTGCTTTTCCTGCCGTCAATTTATCGGCCAGCGGTTTCAGATCTTTGTCGTTATCTTCAATTTTTGCAACCAAAGATTTATACCATTGGTACTGATCGGCGGTATTTTCAAAGATCTGGATTTTCTTTCCGTCCTTGTCTTTAAAACTTTTTGCGGAAAAAACCAGATGAGGGAAAATCTTACTAACATCCGGCGTGTATTTTTCCGAAGGGATTCCTTTTACATTATTGATCGTATAGGTGATGGTTTTTGATTTGCCCTTACTGTTTTCCATCACATCTTTCTTAATCGTATAGCCATTGAAATTAAACTCCTTTATCTCCAAATCGAGTTCGGAAGGGATCTCAATTTCAATGATTTTTTCAAGGGTGGGGAAACGATCAAGGAAATAAGTTGAGGTTAAATACCGTACATCGGAAATACGTTTTGAGTACGTGCCGAGATAGCGATTGCCCAACGTATTCATCGGTAAAATCAAATACTTGTATCGATAGTCATTATCAAAAATATCTTCCGATGAATATTCCCTTTCATTAACATTGAGCGGAACTTTTTTATATCTTCTGCCTGAATTTTCTTCAGCGCTTAAACGAAGAACCTCCGAAAAACTGTCATAGCCTTCCCCAAAAAAAATCGACACAAAATCTTTCAACGCAATATATTCTTCACTAACATCCTTAAAGGCCATTACCGTTGGCTTCCCTTTGTTAGGATTCGTAATATCAAAGGTGTATTTTTCTTTGGAAGACAAAATCACTACTTCATCGTCGGGATAGCTTGCTTTATATTTCTTCGCAAGATTCATGTATTCTTCATCGACATTCTGGGCTTGCAAAGTCGAAAAATTAAAAAAAAACAAAAGCAGACCGGTTACGGTGGAAAAAATGTGTTTCACAATAGATATTTTAGTATCAGGGGACAAGTGCTAATCGCAATGATAACAAAAAAAAAGACAATATCCGATAAGATTTACCCATTTTCTTCTCACCTAGAAGATATTTCGCGCAAAATAATCATTCTGCTTTGTGTATCAACAACGCAGCATTGCAACCACCGAAACCGGAACTGGTTTTTAATGCCTGAAACAGCGGCTTTTTAACCACCTCGCGATTGACCAGCACATCAGCGCTAACGCCGTGCTCATGATAACCTAGACTCGGTAAAATGGTATTTTGCAACAAACATTCGGTGGCGATAATTGTTTCAATGACACCGGAAGCACCCAGGGTATGACCGAAGTGCGCCTTTACACTAAACAATGGTACTTTACCCAAATTGGCTAAAGCAATGGCCTTGGACTCCATTTCATCATTATACGGTGTAGCAG
>CAZFKA010000055.1:0-1802 GCA_964519155.1 uncultured Bifidobacterium sp.
GATGTATACCGATGATTTTTTTCTGCAAAATGAAGAAGACCATACGTTGGCCACTTTGTTGAATTATCGCATCGAAACGGTACAAGCGAACTGGAAGCAAACGGTAAGCGCATTTTTTGCCGAATGTTCGTGTACCCTTCCGGCGGACGCCTTTATGATCACCGGTGGTATCGACCGTACCCATACTGAAGCCCTCGGACATATCCTTTGCGAAATGCAATATCTTCAACGATGTTATCCCGGAGCACAATGGTAAATACAAATGACATGCATGCCTCGATTGCCGATATCCGTAATTTACTGGCCGGTATACCCGATCCTGAAATACCGGTAGTATCTATCGAAGAACTGGGCATGGTACAATCGGTGAAACAGGCAGACGGATGGGTAACGGTAACCATTACACCGACCTATAGCGGATGCCCGGCAACGGACTTTATTATGCAGGAAATCAAAGCAACCTTAAAGACCCACGGATACGAGAAAGTTGCCGTAGAGGTATCTTATTCACCGGCTTGGAGTACGCAATACCTCAGTGCCGAAACCAAAAAGAAACTCAAAAATTATGGTATCGCGCCACCCCAGCATTGTTGCGGAAACGATCTTTGCGCAGCCGCCAGTTGCAGTCGTATCACCTGTCCGCGATGCAGTAGTAAAAACACCCAATTGATTTCTGAATTTGGTTCAACAGCGTGTAAGGCGCTCTATTCATGCAATAATTGCAAAGAGCCTTTTGAATATTTTAAAGTATTGGAATAAAAAACAATTGCATTTATAGGTTCAGCGTGTGGCAGATTATGCATATAAATTCGCCAGCCTGATGAGTTCCTTTTTATTTTCCACAATGATCTGTTTCCCTTTAAGATCGATGATGTGATCTTTTCGCAATTCCGTTAAAAATCGTACGACCGTTTCCATTGCCGTACCAATAATATTTGCGATTTCCTCGCGGCTGAGTTTCACATCGATCGTTTTGCCATCGGCTTCAAAACCGAAAGTATCCATCAACAGTACAATGGCTTCCGCTGTTCGTTCCCGTACCGGTTTTTGCGCCATATGCGTAATGTTTTCGTCGGCGATACGAATGTCCTTACTCATGAGCGACAACATTTCGAGCGAAAAGGAAGACGATGTTTTGATGACATTCAGAAAATTTTCTTTGGGTATGAAACATATTACGGAATCGTCGAGGGTTGTGGCTGTAGCGCTGAGTTTGTCGCCGGCAAACAATGCGCGGTACCCCAGCAGATCGCCGGCTTTGCAAAGACGCACGATCTGTTCTTTATACGAATCGCCCTGTATGGTAAGTTTCACTTTTCCCTGTTGAATACAATACACACCGTTAGGGTAACTGCCTTCATGAAAAATGGGTGTTCCCTTTTTATAATGCAGGGTCGTTTTATGATCGGAAAGCATCTCAAGCTCATCGTGATGTAGTCGGCAAAACACCGAATGGCTTTTGCTGGCACATTCATTGCAAGGAGTACTCGGCAATTTATTTTTCAACATTTTCCGGACGGGCTTTTGTGGTAGGCACCCGCATGCTTGCAAAATTAATCTTTTACCGGATATGGTTCGGAAAATTTGCCAACAGCGGGTGCCTTCCGTAGAACGGTGTACAGACTTTACGACTGTGTTGCTTTCAAATACATTTCATGTTCTCTGCGACGTTGCGAAGCCACTTTTTTGCCCCTGAAGAAAAGAAAGAGATTCATGAACATCATAATGGCAAGATAGATGGAAAAGAAGCCGATTTTTGAAGACAATACTTCGATCATGATTTTTTTGCTGCCGATCTCTGC
>CAZFKA010000055.1:1812-14591 GCA_964519155.1 uncultured Bifidobacterium sp.
ATAAGATCTTGAGTGCAAAACCGACATTGATCAGGTAAAATCCCAATTCAAAAAGTCGGTTGGTGGAATGGGCAAGCTCTTCGCGGTTATTGAAAATATCCATCATGAAGATGCGGCCGCTTTTGAATAATTTGTAGGAAACATAAGCAGTGAGGAGAATTGCCACAGGAAGATAAATCAGATAAGCCGAAACCACCAGGTGGTCGCTGGATTGTTGTAATTGTTCGAGTGCAATTTGTTGTTGCAGGGCAAGTGAGTCGTTCATGATAATTATTGTTTTTGATGATGAATAATATTTTTTGCGAGTAGGTTAAGCCAGATCAAGTTCAGGTAGTGCATCACCGCGATGGTGAGTATATTATGCGAAAGATTGCGGGCTACAAAATGGATAGCAGCATTCAGATCGTTGAGTGAGCTGATTTTATGTAAAAAGAAAAGGATAAAACCCATATTGAGCAGGTAATAACCTATGAGTAATAATTTGTTCAGATTTTTGGCCAGGTGAATGTCGTCAGGAAAAAGAAAACTGATATACGCATCTCCCGAACGGTAAAACATATAACCCACTACAAATACCAGTATCGCTGAAAGAAAAAGATAAATACTATATGCGACGATGATCATATTATTGTATTTTCAGAAATCTTTGAAACTTTATAATAAAAAAAATGGGTATGCATTTTCTATTTCATTAAAGTGATCATTTTTTTAAACAGGGTATTTTGTTCTGCTTTGATCATTAAGCTGCTTAATTGATCGATACGGGTGATGAGCTCGTCAAGTTCTGCAAATGTCTTTTTGATATGTTTGCTTTCCTCATTGTTTTCCTGCAGGTTTTCATTGGCGATCTTTTTGATCACCGATTGTGCGGGAAGCAATTCTCTTTTCTTACGCTCAGCAATAATTCTGGTGGCGATGGTCCACACGTCGTGTTCGGCCCTGAAAAATTCCTTCCTTTCCCCCGGAACGATTTCTTTGTAAATCAAATTCCAGTTGATGAGTTCCCTGATATTCATATTGGCATTGCCACGACTCAGTTTCAATCTCTCCATAATATCTTCTGTGCTCAGGTTTTTATTGCTTACCAACAGCAATGCATGAATCTGGGCCATCGATCGGTTGATTCCCCATTGGCTGCCGAGGGCGCCCCAGAGTTTGATGAATTCGTCTTTAGCCTGTTGATTTTTCATTCCGACACAAAGATATATTCAATTTCTAAACTTTCAAAATTATTTGAAAGTTTATTTTTTAGTACGATTGGGGGAAATATAAGCTGCTTCATTTGTTTGGATGGATTATGCGAAATAAGTCAGTACTATGATTGTTCAAACTTGCGATTTATTTTACTCTATCACAATCTTCCACACCTCATTTCCCACTTTCAAATAATAAATCCCTTTCGTATAATTCCGCACATCTATCTCATTTTCTTTGGTGGTAAAAATCAATTGCCCAATTGAATTATACAATTCTTTTTTGTCCGCCGCGGCGGATGGGTTTTCTGCCTTTATTTGGAATTTTTCATTTGCAGGATTCGGATACACCTCCAATTTGCTCATCGGCTCATTTACTAATTGGCTAATTGCCAAGGGCCAGCATACCACCCCTGTATCAGCTCCCAGACCATAATTAGGCATATTCGGCGGACTCATCAGATTGGTATAGGGCTGCCATACACCCTGTGCCATAAAATCACATCCTAAGCCCTTCACAGTTGGCTTGTCGATATAGCTCATGTATTTGCGGGTACCATTCCAGTTGCCGATATATATTTTGCCATCTGCTGCAAGGCCCATGGTATTGTATTGGGGAAACTGAGCAATTGTTGTATCAGGACCATGGATGAATAAGGCATTACCGGCATTTGTGTCTTCTAAATCGATTTGGTAAACGGTGTACGCATTGCTCATATAAAGCAGTTTATCATCAGGTGAGAAACACAAACCGGCCTGTACATCATAATTTGGATAACCGGAAGTATCTTCAGGCACCAAATATCTTTTACTGAAAGTAAGGGTGCCGTCACATCTGTCAAAATCAAAAATGTCTACACCATTTCTGTAATAAAAGTTACCGCCCAGTACATGTCCATACATTCCGCTTGCCATTTGTGTACCCGCATTATTAAAATATATTTTACTTAAAAAATAGCAGAAATCGCCTGCTTTGTCCAGAGGCACGTTCTGGTAATAGGGACCCAATATCGTATCCTCTTTCACCAAAAACTCTTGATAGCGATTATTAATGCAGTCTGCTTTCACCAGCCACCAGTCTTTGCCATTATTGTGCTTTACAGCCTGCAATGCACAATTCACATAATGCTGTTTGTCAGCAAGCACCACATTTTTTTGTATCACCTTACCCTTGCCGGCATTACTGTCCATATCTACCACACTGTAATTGAGTACATCAAACTCTGTATACACGTGGTTTAAGTAATTGTTCGCGACGCTATCACTCATGCCGGTACTGAACACATAATAGGTATTCCCTTTTTTCGGAAGGATGATTGATGTTTGATCAAATAAACTTTTACCCCCATAATAATTAGCTAATACTTGTCCATAGGGGCAGTTCACATAAAGACCGTTCTGCATAGCGAATCCTCCCGAATCATAGATTACATATCCATTTGTAAAATACTGTAAAAAACCCATCGTGTCAGAAATACTGGCAGATGCGGTTGAAATTATGCAAAATGGAGGGTTATTAATACCGGCATTGTCTACCGTATCTATCGATATTCCACTTACAAAATTGAATTTCACTACCGGATCAGATCCTACAGTCCAGTTGTAATTTCTTTTATACTGTTGTCCGTATAAATATATTGAAAAAAAAACCGGGAAAATCAAAAAACAAAATTTCATTTTCATATTATTCGATTAATAATTTACCGGCATATTTAGTATTGTTTTGCTTATGTAACGTATAAAGGTAAACACCGGTTTCAAGTTCATTCACATTCACCTTTGCATTACTCACTATTCCGTATAAAGTGCTCCTCATTCTTTCCCTGCCTAATAAATCATAAATAATAAAAGTTGCAGTTTCTTTTTCTCCGATATTATATAATACGGTAATTTCACTAATGGCAGGATTTGGGTACACCATCACTTCGTCTTCTTTCACAAAGATAGGCCTTGCCTCGTTTTCACTATGTTTATAATTTTTAAGCATATCCAGTTGCTCCTCTAATTTACTCTTTCCATTTTTAAATACGCCCTGTCCGTTGCAAATTTCAAGATCGTCATAATGTATGCCCCAGTTACGCATTCCATGTAATACCCTTGCCCTGTACACTGCATTTCCACCTACATAGGGGCAGGTGAAGGCAAGGTCTTCAATATCCTCCTGTTCCTCTGCGCTGAGCGTATCCCTGCCCACCAACAGTGTCTTCAGATAAAGGTCATTCATATATTTGGCATTCTGCTCAAATACCAAACCTCCACTCAAAGTATTATTCAGTGTTCTTGCACTGTCGTACATGATCATCCATGCGCCCGGGTTGCTTCGCAGCGAACTGTCATTCAGCAAACTGATCACTATTTCGATATCGTTGATTTGTCCGACAATGCCTGCGTTCGTTGCCAGATAAAAGCTGTCAAGTACTGCATTGCTTGAGCGTAAGGTGTCATTATTTGCAAGCCAGTTTTGCACCAGCTCTTCATCTGCACGTCTTGCACCATCAAGGTATTCGCTATAATTAACCTGCCCGGTAGCCACTTCTATCGCATAATGTAAATCTATAGGATGACCATAAGTTGTCTGATTATTATTGCCACCGATATCGCACAAATAAGTACTTGTAAAACTTGTCGGATTAGTAACTACCACTCTACAATCATTTATATTATTATTGCTCGCACTACTTTTAGTTTGGTCCAAATGCTGTACGTCGGTTACTATTTCATCACTAAAATTCTGTGGACAATCTGTTATCCTGAATATTTTATTGAGTAATATTGGAGTCATCGCAGGATTCATATCATACGGTTCATTAAAGAAATTTCTCGCATCGTATTTATTAGTTATGGCATTTATACCTACCTGCCCCATAGTGCCTTCCTGCGTCAGTTTCCAAAGCATGAGATTTGCATCAGAATTATTCATGTAATTACCAATGGTACGGTCATACTGTGTAATACTTCCATTTTGCCCCACGGCAAATATTCCATATTTCAAATAATCCATCGTATTGCATTTCAGGAAACTATTGTTATTATTGTTAATATAAATGCCTGCGTTATTAGTGCGGATATAGTTTTCACCGCCGCCATTATCTATCGTATTGTTTATCATATTTACCCCGTCGCCTTTGTTTGAATAAATACCGATCATCTTCGGTATACCAACTGCGTCTTCATTGCCGGTTTCCATGTGTATCTTATTATAAGTAATATTATCTATTTTGCCTTCGCTGAGCATTATACCGAGGGCGGTATTTCCTTCAGGTATATTAATTGTATTATACGAAATATCACTCTTGCCCACATGAACCATACTGCTATATGTACTGGCTATACCAATGGGTGGCAACCAAGGCTGATCGTGCAATAAGGTAATATCATTATTGGTCGCATAGAAACCCTTACTCGCTTCATCACCCGCTTTCAAAATATTCCAATATGTGCCCCTAAAACTACTATTGGTCACTTTTATTCGTTTACCCTCACATTCTGTAGCCACAACACCAATACCACTCGACTGTATTTTTTGCTGATCAATGTTTCCGGATGCCCGTCTTAACCAAACCGAACGAAAACAATTGTCAAAGCTATTGGTCGGATTGTTGGCAACGCTCAGAGTATTATAAACGTTTACACGTAAATCATAAAAAGGGTCTGTTCGGTAGCCATAAACAGCAACACCATTTTCATCAGTATTAACATTATTGCTTGCGTCCGGTTCAATGTCTTTAAATTGGTTATTATACAACTGTATTTTTGCATTGGGGTAATAGAATATTTGCTGAAATGGAAAATCTCCGACTGTATAGGGATGAATATTGACCGTCACACCATTCCACAATTTACTAAAGAGGTTTCCACTGCTGACACTACCTAAATTGCCAATATCTACACTGCTACTGTTGTCAATAAATATTCCATGCAGTGGCTTTTGTCCTACGTATGGTGAAAGCAATGCATTAGAAAATGTAAATGTATTTTCAGTAATTTCAATATTGTTTGCATTGGTATTGCCACTAATTTGAATATTTTCATGATTGTCTAGAAAGGTATTTTTTGTTATCGTTGCTGCAGCATTATTGCTCAACATCAAACCATTTTCGGCATCTCTTAACAGGCACTCATCCATCACGATTTCAGCTGTTTGGTCTAATACATATACCCCATCCCACATTGCATCACATGCCGCCTGTAAATGACAGCTTGATAAATTGAGCGTTTTGCCTGCGGCTATACCAATTTTACTGAGTTCTTTCAAATAAAATTGACAATTAGTAAACGAAATATTCTGATCAATCGCAAATGTACCGTCTATTATAAAAGTTTTATTTGAAATATTGGCACCAAACTGTGATACAAGCGCCGAAGAGTTCGGATTAGTATACTGGTACAAATCTGTCGGATTATCTATTTCAGGTTCACAGCAGGGTGCGGTATTGGCTCCGGTCGTAATAAAGGCGACAGCGCTGCAGCCTGTATTATCATCCTTTATGATTAGCATGTGACAGCCATCAGGCACGTTGGTAATTATACTTGTGTTTGCAGCCATCGCAGTTCCGTCAAACTGAACATCATAGTCATTTCCATTTGGTGCAAAGCTGATATCGGTATTCCCCCCATTGGGGGTCAGGTTATACATAATGGTAAATGCTCCGTTGGTGGATACATTGGAATAAATGGTGGGGGTGCATTGAACAACATTTACGGGTAAATTGGCATTTCCACCTTGCACGCATGGGGCAGTTAATGGGTTATAGTTATTTAAAATAGGAACATTCTGCCCAGGTGAGTACCAAAAACTCGGTAAATCACCAATTGCCTGATCATCAATATAAAACAAAGATTTTAACGGGCTAATGGGATTCTCATTAAAATTGAAATCGTAAAAGGTAAAAAAAGAATTTTTTTGCATTATTAACTGACCATATAAATTAAATTCATATCCACCCACATAATCAATCAGCGGGCCGCGAGAATACATTGAAGCTGTTGGCTCAAATTCAAGTTTGCAATTTTCGCCAACAGTGATATTACACGCCGAAGGATTGCTGACATTGTTTGCAAAACGTAAAATTGCATTATTCCTAAATGTAGCTCTTAAATAGCCGGTGTAATCATTGCTACTGCCCTTTCTGCCGTATAATAAAACATTTGGCGCCCAACCTGTCTGAGAAATCATGACGTTGCCCTCAACCTCAAATTTAAACGGCAAACAAGGATCATTGCTTCCTTCTACTTCTATTGTTGCCATTTCCCATTCGTGTTTACTTGTCGCGTTGGGGATAGTATTTTTGATAATATTATTCCCTTTGAATAATATGCCTCTTAAAATACTGGAATAGTTATTCGTCTGAGGGTTCGTTGTGTTTCCCTCATTATTATATGTGAAATCGCATCCGTCAAAAGTTGTGAATTCATTACTGGGAGTAGGATTATTCGCGCTTTCAATATCCTTTGTATAAATTTTAAACATTTCCCTGTTCTCATCGTTCACTTTAAAATGACAATCAGTAAATGTTGTTCCGGTTGATTGCTGGTCTGGTATTCCATTAACCGTTTGTATTAGATAATTGAACGGTTTCTCAGTACCTGAAAGAAAGTTATAAGCCGGCCATGTTTGTGTAGGATTCAAAGGATTACTTTTGTCCTCAAAATTACAGCGATTAAATTTTGTTGCTCCAGCGGCTCCCCACGACCCAAAATTCAAAATATTACAGTATATATCGCAGTCATTATAGGTAACGTATTTTGCCCGACAAATAATTCCATAGCTATCTCCATCCCACATAGTGCATTTATTAAAGCTTATGTGATCAACTAAATTGCTATTCGTATTTGCGGAAATCGCCAAGCCGGAATTTCCTATAAAACTGCAATTGGTAAAAGTTCCGTTCACGCACGCTTGAGTTACCCCATCGGGCTCCATATCGATACCACAATTGGGGTTACCATAATTAGAATTTGTAATCTCATCATCTTTGCCTGCGTAATTAAACTCTACATTTTCAAAAGTTAGGTCTTTCCCGCTTATCCAAGCAAATGCTGTTCGTCCATTGAAGTTTAATTTTGTATCTTTGCACTTGAACTTTGTGTCGGTTGCCCAGTTGTAGTCATTAACCGTAATACCATCAAATGAAGTATGATGTATGTTCACGTTCTCAACGGTGATTTTCTTGGAATCAGCAAAAGAAATTCCAATTGAACCTGATTGGATAGACTCTGTAGGATGAACACCACCCAAAATAGCAGTTTGCTTATTTCCATCGATTTCAATATCCGTAAATTTAATATTGTTAGCATTGTGAAATAAAAAAAAGCTATAACCTCCGCTTTGCTGAAGACCCCAATAGGCATTATCATAATAATAGTTTGAGGTCAAACCAGCACCGTACCATATTTGATTTTGCACAGGTAAGTTATTCGGCGAAGGGAACGGTTCGCCGTCCTTATCCCAATACCCAAGATGCATACCTGATGTTTTTTTAATTTTGGTACCGGGCTCTCCTTTAAACCAAATACCGTCTACATAAAGCTGTTGAATTGGATTGCTTTTTACATCTATAATTGGAATTGCTTGCCAGAAAACGGTTGAATACTGTAAAGCACCGGGATAGCCTTGATGATTTACCCATTCCACCAGAATTGTTATATCGACTCCATCGGTATTATCGGCTGGAACTCCTGAAAATATAAGATTGTAAGGTATTTTCTCAGGAATATTATAAGCTCCATTAAGATAGCTATATCCAGGATAGTCTCCTGGGTGAATTTCCTTCCCAACAACATAAGCGTTACCGTTCACAGAGGAAGGAAAATTAACTATTATGTATTTTGAAGAATAATCTATGAGATCACTTGGGTTAGCATTCGGGTTTGAATTTTGATTCTGATCTTTGTATGGATGCCCATTTTTATCCCATTCATTGTTCAGCCATTTCGATAATTTTACAAAGGCCCAGGTATCATCAAGATTGTCATTCGGATTCGCTCCAAAACTGGTAATGTTGACGCTAATATAACTTGTCCGCGTACCTCCCAACGTCAGATCAGCTTGGGCCGATACTGCGATATTGAAAAACAAAAATGTAGTAGTCAGTAAAAAACTGGAGCGTATCATTTCTAAGAATAATGGATTTTTTTTCATGTGTGGGATTTGGTTTATTTGAATGATATTTTATTTGAATAAGTAAAAAGTTTAGGCATAAAAAAATTCTTTCGAAGACATTTCTCATTCAAAAATGTAATTTTATTTCAAATAAATATACACTTTCAGTAAGCGAAAAAAAACTTTATCCTTATTTTTTTAAATTGACAATTCCTCGGCTATTTTGTGCATGACGTTAAAAAACTTGACTTTGTGAGAAAAAAAGTAAACAGAATGCTTTTTATTTAAAAAATACTTTTCATTTAGGCATGTGTAATACCATGAGCTACAAACAAAGTTCCACATAACTGATAACCTATAAGGATATGAATACTCCAATTCAAACCACAATATTTTTTCGCAGATCCCCCTTCGTGTACACTATTCTTCAATTTATAAAAAAAAATCAGCGTCCGAAGCTTATTGCCTTCTCGCGCTGATTTTTGTCGGGATGACTGGATTCGAACCAGCGACCACACGCCCCCCAGACGTGTACGCTAACCGGACTGCGCCACATCCCGATACATTTGAGAAAGCAATATTAGTAAAAAATAAAAGACATTCAGTTTTTCGCAGACAATTTTTATCGCCCGGTCCCCTCTCCTGCTTTATCGTTAACTTCTGTTAAAATACTGATCGTCTTAAATTATACTTCTTATCATTGCAATTGATTTCATGAAGCTGTATTCAACCGCGCCAATTTTCGCTATTTCATTTTTGCTGTTGCTGGGCTTGTCGTGCGCCAATATTATGCCCCCGGCCGGAGGACCTAAGGATGATCAGGCTCCCCTGTTGAAAAAAAGAAATGTACCCGACTCAAGCCTCAATTTCAGGGGTGGGAAAATTCAGTTTGAATTTGACGAATTCCTGCAACTCAAAGATCTGGAGAATCAACTCGTGATCAGCCCCTTACTGAAACATCGTCCGAAAGTGAGTGTCCATAAAAAACGTGCTACCCTTATCTTACCCGATTCCCTGCTTTTACCCAATACCACTTATCGGGTGAGTTTGGGAAATGCCGTTCAGGATCTGCATGAAGGCAATGCCGCAAAAGATCTGGTTTTCACCTTTTCCACCGGTGCTTACTTCGATTCATTGTCGCTCAGTGGCATGATCACAGACGCCGAAACCGGTCGTGCCGATACATCCTCCTGGATCGTGTTGTATGCCGCCCCGTTCAACGATTCGCTTCTCTACAAACAAAAACCTTTGTATATCCAGAAGTCGAACAGTGGTTCATTCCGATTCGAAAATCTCCCAGCCCGTTCGTTTGAAATATACAGCATTAAGGAATCGAACAATAACCTGAAATATGATGCTGCCGGTGAAAAAGTTTCTTTTTACGAGCATAAAGTCAATCCGGCTGATACCGGTCTGTTCGTTCGCTTGTATTCTTTTTTAGAAAAAGACCGACCGGATACTTCAGCAAAAAAGCTCAAATCGAAATCGCTGGCGCCGGATATCAAAAAACCCGCCAATATTACTTATACCCTGAATATCGATACCCTCCAAAAAAACAAACGAACCTTTGAGATCAACGATTCCATCGTGATCAGTTTCAATGATACCCTCACCCATGTCGATGCGGCTAAAATCAGGCTTTTCGTCGGAGAAAATTTCGATGCTACCGCGCAGGTCTCGACTGATACGTCGCAGAAAAAAATCATCGTCAAAACAGAGTGGGTGCAAGATGCGATGTATACCCTGACATTGTTAAAATCTTTTGCTGAAAATAAACAACAGCTTCAGGCGCCAGCCGCATCCTTTACGTTTAAAACAAAAAAAGAAAGTGATTACGGCTATATCAAAATCAGTACCGTTGTTGATGCACATAAGATCGTCTCGCTGTTGAAAGACGATAAAGTGTTCGCCAAAAAAATGGCGAGCGACACGGTATTGCTTTTCGGTTTATTGCCCCCCGGAAATTATCAGGTCAGTGTGTTGCACGATGCCAATGGCAATGGTGTTTGGGACACCGGTAACTTACTGACCCGCTTAATGCCCGAAAAAGTCGGTCTGCTGAGCGAAGCTGTTTCTGTAAAAGCCAATTGGGGTAACCGCATCGTACTCGACGACAAAGAAACACGTCCGCGCAATACCCTGAAAAAGAAAAAGTAATTGCTTATTTTTGGTCGAAAACAATTATGCAAAAACCAAAGATCATTTTTCTGCATGGTGCACTGGGTGCAGCCGTCAATCTGCAAACTCTCATGAGTTTGTGTGACGATTTTACCTGTGAGGTTTTTGAATTTCCGGGACATGGCAACACCCCTTCGGGCGAAGCGTTTAGTATTAATTATTTTACTGCATGTTTGCTCGCCAAATTAGCACGTGAAGATCAACCGGTTTCCGTTTTTGGTTACAGCATGGGCGGTTATATTGCCCTTCATGCGCTCACACAAAAACCGGAATTATTTAAAGGAGTCATGACCCTTGCAACAAAGTTTAACTGGACAATAGAGGAAGGTCAAAAACAAGCCTCTATGCTGAACCCTGAAAAAGTAGCCGAAAAAATTCCCCATTATGCGCAGTATTTACAAAAACTGCATCCGGCACACGACTGGCAAAACGTGATGCGACAAACTGCAGCGCTGATCACTGAATTGTCTGCCAATCCACCACTCCAAATTAGTCGGCTGAGCGAGATAGAGCTACCCGTTTGTGTCGGTATTGGTGACCACGATCAAATGGTGACGCTCAGTGAAACACAGTCTGTATTTCAACAATGTAAACAAGGAAATTTGTATGTGATTCCGGGTATGCAGCACCCGATTGAAAAAATGAATATACAATTGGTTCATGCAAATTTGCGATCATTTTTCAAGGCATAAAAAAATGCTTGATCAGGAATTGAAAAATTCTTTTTCCTTCCGTATTCTTTCCTTTTGCACACGTCCGCTGATCAGGATACTTAATTCGTAGAGTATCCAAAGGGGTATAGTAACTATAATCTGACTCACTACATCCGGGGGGGTAATTACCGCTGCGATAATGAGAATGATCACTACCGCGTATTTGCGATACTCCGCCATAAAAGCCGGTGTAAGGATTCCGAGTCGGGACAGAAAATAGACGGCAACCGGCAACTCAAATACTAAACCGGTGCCCAGCACAAGATTCATCACGGTGTCGAGATAATCGTCGATCTTGATAATATTTTCGACCTGAAAATTTAACTTATAGGCAGCAAAAAAATTGACCGTATAAGGAGTGATGATAAAATAGCCAAACCACACTCCACAGAAAAATAAAAGACTGGTCCAGAAAATAAGTCCGCGCGAGCTTTTTAATTCCCTGTCGGTGAGGGCCGGTTTGATAAAGCGCCACAACTCCCAAATCAGGTAAGGGAATGAGAGTATGAAACCAAAGAGAAAGGCAGTGGAAAAACTCATCATAAACTGACCCGACAATTGTGTGTTTTGAAATTTTATGCCCACATCGTCCAGACAAAGGCTATCGATATGAATGAGTTCGCCGAGTTTGCATAACCAACGATAGGATGCAAATTCTTTTCGGGTGGGTGCCAGAATGATGTAGTCGAATATTTCGTTGATATAAATAAATGCCACCACCGCGCAGATCAACATCGCAATTGCCATACGCACGAGATGCCAGCGCAGGGCTTCGAGATGATCGACAAAACCCAATTCTTTTTCGCGGACCGCCGAAGATTTATTGCTGTTGTAAAGGGGTAATGCCAAGGGGGGTAAAAAATATTTTCGCCAAAGATAAGCAAGTGCTTACATTTTGCAGGTCAACAAAATATATGGGGCTTTTGGGCGCTTCTACTTCTTTTTTACAATGGCCACAAAGCCGATCGAAAATGGCGCATTGTCTGCATTGGCAATGATCATCGCGTTTTTTGCCACGGTATCGTGTTTCCCGGTGCTATTGAATTCAAGGGTGATCTCCCCTGTTTTGCCCGGCGCAATTTCTTCTTTAGGGAAAAAGGGGGCAGTACAACCACAAGAAACTTGCACATTGGAGATCATAAGCGGATGGGTGCCGGCATTTTTTACCATATAGGTATGCCTCACTTTATCGCCTTCGGTAATTTCCCCAAAATCAAATTTGGTTTCCGCAACCTCAATAGTTGTTTTGGGCATTTTTTTTACTGCTTCATCGCGCTGGGCCTGATCGGGTGCTTCTGTAGTGGCGTGTCCGCTTCCGATGCCATATTTATTAAACAAGGCCTGACTGCTGACACCACTCAATTCGATGAGTGCGATGGCAAAAACCGAGAGGGTCAATACTGTGAGCATAATAGTTTTGATGGTCGTATTCATATTGTATCCTGTTTATTGATCGGCCTTGTCTTTTCTGCACATCAATGGCGAAGAAGTAACGCGGATCGATACACGTTAAAAATTGATGTCACAAAATTAGCGGAATCCGGGAAATGAAATCAGCGTTAACGACTATTTAAATACAGGGTGGTAAGGGTG
>CAZFKA010000056.1:0-14531 GCA_964519155.1 uncultured Bifidobacterium sp.
ACGCAGCATACTTAGCCAAAATAATACAAAGCAAAAACCCATAGCCTATGACCAATACGATCAACAATGTACCGAGCTCGCGTGGAAAATAAAAGGCCAAAGCCAAGACTTGCGGCAAAAGCAAACAACTTGTAAACTGCAGCGCTATTACTACTTTACGAAACAAAAATTGCATCGGTTTAAGCGCATACGACCAGACAAAATATTCATGTTCGGGCTTTCCATAATAACTGCATACAATGCCCTGCACAAACAAAACTGAAAATACACCGAGGGCATGATTGTGTGTTCTGCACGCAAGAGCTGTCAGTATCCAGGCTAGTGGAAAGAAGAAAAAAGTATATCGGAAACCGGTACTGAATTCAAAGGGCTTATGCGAAAACGGTGTTGGCAGCGATAGACGTATCTTGCTTTCAAATTGGTTCAGCGCAAGTAGCGCAGAGGCTAAGGTCAACATAAAACACATCAACCCATTCTGCTTGATGAGTAAAAAAATCAGGAACGGCAACGCACAGATGATATTTTCGAGTAAACGCACAAGGATATAATCGCTTCGCCGAAATATCAACTGTAAAAATTCATTTCTGTTTGATGACGATAATTTTACAGTGATACTCAGCGACAACAGCGTATAAACATAAGGGGCGAAGCTAACCCTTTGAAATAAATAAATTGAACCGGCTGAAAACGCAAGGATCAACAGTAAAACAGCAGGCCACGGAGCGATTCCAACATCTTTGAGCTTTCGCATATTCATCCGGACTTGTAGTTTGAAATATTCGCTCAACATGTTGATATAGCCAGTCTCCGATATGAAAAAAATATCGTTTTTGGGGATGCGTAAAAATAAAATGCTTTAGCAAGATCACCAATTCGGGATGTCCGGTTTCTCAATCCTTAACACAATTTTCCCAGAATCGTCGTAGTGCACAAAAGCTAAAGTAACCTGTACTTTAGCTTTTGCTGAACCCTATAAAAAACACAATTTTTGTACCTCGTTTTTACATACGGGGTGTATTTTCCTTTATTTCCTTTTCGTCTTCACCGATCTCTGGAATGTCGCGATGATCATCTTCGGTTTCATGTTCTCTGAATTTGTCGTTACCGTTCTGTTGATCCTCATTTTTGTTTCCTTCTTGTTGTTCTTTCTGCTTTTCGTTTTGCTCCTGTTGTTTCGGATCCGTTTGTAGATTGTTCTGCTGTTGTTGTTGATTCGTTTCCATGATCTTCCTTTTTTTTAGTGAATTAATCTTTTTCTTTTTTGCTTAAAAAACGTTTGGCGATGACACTAGCATACGCCTTTATTGCGCCGGCCCTTTCGCCAAAAAACTTTGTAATACCATACCGGAGAGCGCCCTTTGCCAATTTCTTTACAGTACCCTCACTACTGCCCAGTAATTTTTTTGTAAGCAGATCGATCCCGATATTGACACCTGTACCAATCAAGCCTGTAGCCACCGGCATTTCACTGAGCTTACTGATACCCTGCTTAATCAGGTTTCCCGGCCGTAAGGTATGAATGGTTTGTGTAAATTGCGTTTGCAAGGCTTCTTCCTGCAGTTGCTTTTTCGCCTTCAATTCAGCAATGCGGTCAGTCAGATCTTTTGCGTTCAAAATCGGCTTTTTCATTCGTTGAGTATTTTTTTGATCATCAGTTCGTGAATCGGACCTTTGAAGAACTTGTGTCGAAAGAAAAAACAAATAAGACCGATGAGGGCATAAAAACCTGAGATTATAAAGAAACCGTAGTATGCTTTTCCGAGTAAATCACCGATCAGTAAAGCGGCAGCAATACTAAGCAAAACAAGAAACATTGCCGCGAACAATACAACGATCATACGTGATAATACCGAAGACACTACATCTGAAAGTTTATCAACAGACTGCAACCTCAATAGTTCGAGTCTCGTGTCGGCGTATTCCTGCGCCTGCTTGTATAAAATTTCAAATTCTTCCTTTACGTTTTCCATGATTGATATTTTCACCGGTCTTATAAGGTATATATATGAAAGGCAGGTTTTATTATGTGTATTTTCGATCACGCAAATATACATCCCTCGTGCCGGGCTGATCATCCCGCTTTTCTTTCATTACCCCAAAGCATTGGGCGCTTCCTTGCGTACATGATCCATTTTTTCTTTCCCTTTATCGAGAAGATTATTGGCTTCTGCGCGGAGATTTTTTGCCTTTTCGTTTCCTTTTTCCATCAAGTCCTCCGCTTCTTCTTTAATCCCTTCGAAACGCCCAACAATACTGTCGACCAATTCGGAAAATTTATCTTTGATACTTTCCTGCAGGTCATTTCCTTTCTTACTGATTTTCTTTCTGGTTTCAGAACCTTTTTCGGGGGCGAGTAGTAGACCTGCAACAGCTCCTGCGGCGGCTCCTAAAAGTATTCCTGCGATTAATTTTGAGTTTTTCATACTATGCTATTTAAATGGTTTACGGATAAAGATTTCAGTGACATCTATACAAACCATTTGCCACTTGCCCGGATATGCAGATTCAACAACAAGAAATAAAAGGGTAAATGCAGTATTGACAATACTTTCAGCTTCACTTGGCGTGTTTCCGGTGAGCCCTTATTGCAAGATAGGCTGAGGAATTTTTTCCACAGTTTGAGCATTTGTGACCTAAATTATCCCGTATGCCATCCATAAAAGCCGCGGCATTACCCAAACAAGCGGTTGGTATATTTTTTGAAACTTACTTTCTGAATGTTTCATTGACACAAATTTTTAAACGTATGCGTAGTAAACCCAACAAAGAACATAGCCTGCAACCGATCGGTATTAACAAAGAAAATAAAATAGAAACCGATCAACCATTAGATCCGGTACTCAGCCGGGCATTTTCGTTGTATGATTTTTTTCTAGAAGAATTGAAAGAAATGTATTGGGTTGAACAACACCTTTTACAAGTACTGCCGGTGTTACATAAGGCTGCATACTCCCAGGCCTTGAAAATTGCATTGAGTGAGCATCATTTTCAGACTGAATTGCATATCAGCCGCCTGCAAGAAATATTCAAACTACTCAACAGCGAGGCCGAAGCAATACGCAGTATTGGTATCGAGGGAATTACCAAAGAAATGCTCGAAACCATCTACCGTATCGATCAGGTGAGTGCCCTGACAGATGTCGCAATAATTGTGGGAACACAAAAAGCCGAACATTACGAAATTTCGGGATACGGATCGTTGAAGCAACTCGCACTCACACTTGAGCGAAACGAAATTGCTGAACTCCTCACGCTGACCCTTGCCGAAGAAAAGGCCGCTGATGAGTTATTGACCGAATTGGCTACCCGCAATACAAATGTTGAAGCGCAAATACATTCATAATCAAGTTTAGACAATAGAAACACATCGCTTTGCGTGGCCACTGTTGCGCGAGGTGATCTGATTCGAGCTTAAGGTTTGCATTTTATTGTCTACTTTTATTCGGGCAATGCGTACTTTTTTTCCAAGCAAAATCAGTGAATGATGAAACGAATAATGCAGATTTTTAATATTGAAAGAAAAATCATGTATGGCTATTTTATTGCTTTCTTTCTGCTACTGTTCAGTTATGTATTAATTATTTACACTACCGAAAAAATCACCGAAAAAATGAAATGGGTCAGCCACACCCATATCGTACAAACCGCCCTTGAAGAACTGATGTCGAATATCAAAGATGCTGAAAATGGTTACCGAGGTTATATGATCATGGGCGAAGAGCAATACCTCAACCCCTATTATTATTGTCAACAGGAAATTAAAACGGGATTGTCTAAAATCAGAATTTATACTGCCGACAATGCGTTGCAAACGAAAAGATGCGACACCCTCGACACCCTGATAAAGAGTAGATTGGATGTAATATCGAAAGGTGTTTTTGCATTTAAGCGCAATCATTTGCACATAACCGACAGTATCCGACAACAGACGATTGCTTCGGGGAACGAAACCATTTTTTATATACGAACCACGGTGAATGCAATGATCAGGACAGAGGAAAAGACGATGCAAGACAGAAATACGGAATTGTCGAATTTCAGTAATGCCATCAAAGTCATCAATATTACGTCGCTGATCGTTGCTGTACTTTTGTCATTTTATTCAATCGGTACATTTCACCTTGAGTATACAGCCAAAAAGGATGCCGACCGCAAAGCAGATGATTACCGCGCGGAGCTTGAAAAAAAAGTTGCAGAATTGAAAACGGCTAATTCTGAATTAACCAATCTGAAAAGTCTCGAAAAATTTACGTCCACCGGGCGTATTGCGCGAACCCTTGCCCATGAAGTACGAAATCCGTTAACCAATATTAATCTGGCTGCGGCACAATTGGAGGAAAGTTTTGAACTCGATGAAGAGAGCCGCTTTCTGTTCGACATCATTAACCGCAACAGCGAACGGATCAATAAAATGGTGAGCAGTTTGCTCAATGCCACAAAATTCACCGAATTGCAAATCGAGCTTGTCAATATTCATGAGGTGATTGATGAAACAATCAGACTTGCTGCAGACCGTATCGCCTTAAAAAATGTTGATCTGTCGCTTGCATACACGCAAAGGGAAATCCCTGTTTGGATCGATGTAGCCAAGATTAAAATTGCCTTGTTGAATATCATCGTGAATGCTATTGAAGCCATGAAGGATATCGGGGGGAAATTGCAGATCAGCACTACGGTGAAAGACAACAGTTGCCTCATCGATATCACTGACAATGGCTGTGGGATGAGTGAAGATACGTTGAACAAATTATTTGAACCGTATTTCACCAGCAAAGCAAAAGGCAATGGACTCGGACTCACCAATACCCAGAATATTTTGCTCAATCTCCAGGGCAGTATTCAGGTATACAGTGAACCGGGCTAAGGCAGTACCTTCAAACTTTGTCTACCGATGAAAAAACCTGAACAAGTACTTACTTGACCGATGACAATGTTGCGGATCGTATGACGCTATTCCAACATCGGTTTAAACGAGCAAGCGGCTGTTTCGTGTACGCTCATTCTTGTAACGAACAATATCCTTGCTTAACGAAGAATCAGCATTAAAATCCCTGAGCCGATCAATGAGTTCGGGTTGCGCCATCACCAATTCGGCGATTATTTCGTAGGCCATCTTGCGGGCTTCAGGTTGCAGATCAGGATTTTTTTTGTACTCATGAACTAAAGCCTGTAGAAATACCGGCTTATTGCTTTCATTGGTTTCGTGTTTATATACATCCATTACAGCTTGTCGCCTTGTAGGTAAATCGGTGATATTGGTAAAATAATTGTTCAAACAGTTATAGGCATCTTTATCTTCGCGCCATCCTTTCAACAGCAAGTTTTGCGCGGAAGCTGTATCCTCCATCTTGTATCTGTATACCAAAGCGGCTTGCACATATTTTCCGGATGCAATATGTTCATCTGCCACTTCATGATAAAATTGGAATGCTTCCTCGCGCTTGTTAAGCGTTAGATACAAGTCGCCCACTTTTTCTTTTTTATTCAGCTCCTTATATAAACTGATCGCCTGTGAAGTCATATGTCCTTTTTCATAACACTCTGCAGCTTTTTGCTTGTTGTTAAGATATTTCAGATATACGGACGCGGCCTCCGTATACAAACTTCCGGCTTCTAACGTTGATGCGGCCATATGATTATTTTTCAATAATTTCATATAGACAAATGCCGCTTTATCATGCTTGCCTTCAGTTTCCAATCGCTTGGCTGTATCATAATACTGCTGTTGCAATTTCATGTAAGCATCGTCAGTGAAAATGGTATTACCGGATCCGCCCGAAGGGTTGCCAAACAAATTGAAATTGTGCCATCGTTGCGACAAGGTAAATAAGCCGGTAGAGCCGCCACGATTACTACCCTGTTCATCGAGTGGGATGGCATACTTCAAAGCTTCATCCGGATCGTTTTTAAACAATTTCATCAACTTTTCCATTTCAGAATTATTTCTTCGTTCGAGTTCATCAAGCTGCTGAAGTAAGCGCTCACCGGTATTGTGCGTGGGGAACATTTTTTCAAGGAATTCCATCAATTTATTATTGCCTCTGCCTTTCTCTTGCGAACCGGTTTGGCTTTGTGTTCCTTTCAGTATTCCGCGTAACAAGTGCATCTTGAGTGTTTCGTGCCAGGCCAAAGGTCGATCATCGAATTTCTTTTTTTCGGGAAACTTATTTCGTTCCATAACCTGCAAGGCATCTTCAGGAGTTAATGGCACAATTTCAAGCATTTTGATCTGTGTCGGTATAAAGGCCCCTTGCTCGGGTTTGCGAAATAGTATTTCATTATTGGGATTTACACTCAATACTGACGCAAAGTCGATCGGTATGTCAAGACTGACAAGACCCGTTTCCGGATGAAAAAAGTGGGGGGTAGGGAAAAGTTTTTCCAATTCCTCCTCGCTAAGTCGCGGAAATAGATCAGCATACTGCGGAATATAGAGCCGTTGCTGTACACATTGACAAATTGTTTCACTACCCCGATGTGCCGGTAAATGAGACATGGGGTTTGGCACCATGCAGCCCCAAAACGAATTGGGTATTGCACCCGGCAAAGGATAAACCGCTGTTGTGCTTATGTCGATTTCCAGTGATTGCAATTGCTGTAGACAATATAACAGTTGATCACCTCTGATAAGAATCCCTTTCAGCGGATACCGGTTTTTTTCTGATGGATGAATTTGCAACTGCATTATTTCAGGATCTGATGAATAAATTTACGAATTAATTGATCATAAAATTGTTCAGGCGCTATCACTTCCTGTCTAACCTGATTTGCATACACGATTTCGGCACTTGCACCCAACGAATCCAATTGATGAAGGAGTTCTTCCGCTTTTGCCAAGGGCAGCGTTTGCAAAATAAATGCCGGCGTATGCTCTACAATGCTTTTTAATTCAAGCAATCCGCAGTTGGTAAAATCTTTGAGTGTACTCACAACCTTGAGTTTTTGTGGTCCTGCATCCGACAATTTGATCCGTACATGAGAAAGTATATCATACTGAAAATAGGTATTTCCTGCAAAATGGAGTGTTGTGCCCATTCCAATGGGATGATCGAGGATAGAGGTCAGGTAAATCGTCGGTAATTCAGATGAACTACTTCGCAGGGTGATATGTCCGAAACTGGCGATCTTGATCATACTACCATCGCGAAAAAGAAAACCACCAAGTTCGCGATCGGGTGTTGCTGTGCACAAGTATTGATCAGTATGGGGTTGATGCAACAGCCGTACGTTCCCCGATTGATCTTTTTGCAAGACATGAAAATTAAACATCAATTGCATATTCGTATTGATGGCTACCGTCATAATGTTTTTAAAAATACTGAGGTAAGGATAGGGTTTCTTCAGTGCTGACCGTTCCTTTTGACGACGTTGACAGATTTCATACACAGGTAAATCCAAGGGTGTGGCTTTGATGTAGATTTCATCATCATTAACCACGATATCGTAACAGCGTCCGCTGATCATCTTTAAAAAACGATCTTTATAGAAAACAAATTCTCGAATCGCATCTTGTCGCCACTCGGGAAACGACACGCGTTTGCATTTCATGGAAGTTAAGTTCGTCACCGCTATTTCGCGCTTTTGCGGATCAAACGCTAGGAATACTATTTCTTTCGACTCTGTTTTGCCTAATTCGTAAAACCCATTAGCCGGCAAATCGAACAACATGATCTCCCAGCCCTTACTGGTTCTTTCATTATTCATATTGCTCCTTTTGATCAACATTCTTTTGCTGATACAATAAATATCATCCTCTAAAGAAATTACTGTTGAAATATCGAACGGCGTTGGTATCAGCAAGAGGGTATGAAAATGCGTCGGTTTCAATGCAAGTGCTCGGCTTGCCGGAGTTGATGGTTTTCTTTGCCACAGAGCCGGTAGGGGGAGATGCAATGTTTGATGCACTTTTAACGCATTATTTCTACGTTGAAAAAAAACAATTTCGCCTTCAGCGGTGGTCGTGATGAGATACCGGAACAAGCCTTTGCTGTTATTGATTACCTTGCTTACCGCTGGGAGCTTGAGGTTGTCGGGCGTAGTGACCAAGAAAATCTCCAATGGCTGTGGGCTTTTATATTCATTCAAAAATTGCTGCATACCATCGGCGCAATGCAATGAGGTTTCCACTTTTTGTAAACTCTCAATTACCTCATGAACAGTGTTTCCTGCCAATGGCTGAAAGTGATTTCCCACTGCATACGCTTCAGTGCGGCCCGCCGATTTGGGATGCTTGTGTATCGCGATCCAAATTGCGTAGGCGAGTATTTTAGGCGTTCCCCACATACCCAGCGAAATATCTATCAGCAATATTCTTTGCAGCCGGTCGCTCACCGGTGGTATTTCGCGATGCAAATACAGCGCTTCGTTGTTTGCGATCCGTGACATAAACATGAGATCATCATTGGCGAATTCAGATAAAAGCAGTTTGTCAAAATTTCCTTTGTTTGCCAGATCTGAAACACCGCCCAAGGGTTGTTCGCTGGGATGTGCACTCATCATAGGTATTTTAAAACCAGCCCACAGTGGCTTGATGAGTGTACCCAGTTGAAAAGTCAGTGCATTGTCGCTCAGTTCTTCCACAAAATCAGTATACACCTTTTCCGTGTCCGGTGCAGCAAGAGGGTCGGGCAGTATCTCCTCCGGCAAATCGGGTAGTGCCCGCATGGCTTCAATGATTGTATTGCGATCCGGAAAACGTTGGAGCAATAAGCTGAGGACAAAAAACTCCTTCATCACATGATTTTCCGTAAGCGGCTTTTTGAGGGTGTATCGCGTCGTATTCTTTTTTTCCAGCAAGTATCTGGCGAGTCCGGTGGATGTTTTGGCATTTACGCGGTTATGGCTATACGCAAAAAGCGTTGTAATGAGTATCACACGCGCGTTACCTCGTTTATATTTTACCGGTAAGGTTTCCAGGATCGACAAAAACTGAAATGCCTTATTGATGCTTTCTTGTGAAAAACTATCCTCCATACTCTTGATAGTCCGTATCATGTTTTGTATGTTTCCCATACCCTTGTCAAGCGTATCATTGGTGGCGATCAGGGTGAGGAGCAATGCACCGAAAGGTGGTAATCCATTGACCGCCATACCAGTCATGAGGTCTGCTAATTGCTTTTTGTATGCAATTGTGCTTCCTCCCACTATGGCAACCACCTCTGCATCGTCTTGCCACTCCCAAAAGTAGCGGTCATACGATTGAAAATAATCAGTACCGGTCATTTGTTCATGGGATTTAAAAAGGTTTGACGCCACGAAGCGATGGAGAGTGGCACAAGGCACTGGGTATCGATCAGACAATAGGTATTTTCATCCTTCCACCAAATGATATCATTGTCAGACACACCACATTTGGTCTTAAATACTTTTTCCAAAATGGAAAATTCACAGGTGTATCCGATAGGCATTACGATGCCATCACTCGTCCAATAGGTGGGCGCATTTAAAGATAATAGCGGAGTACCCCATATTAGGGCTTCCTGTTCATTAACGATTAGCCATTGCAGGCCATTGAGACGATTGGCCGGTGCAGACACTATATAATCATGGGCTTCTTGGATATTGATCAGCATCACATTTGCCGTCTCTTCAAATTCACTTTTTATCAGCCGCATCGAGTATCGATCAGGGAAGCCAAAAAAATGGTGATTGTAGTTGGGGCGCTCTACTGAAATAACCCGTGCTATGGGTGTCCAAAGCATTGTCGGGAGACGAAATGCGGGTAAGCGGCTTCCAAAAGGAAACAACCTGTCGCCGTGCAAATGATACAATCTCGCAAACGGGATCATACGCAACAGTGGATCATTGAGTTGTTGTTCGGTAAAATTTTTTACCCATAGGTGCTCGGTCTGCCGGGCCACTGAAAGGTTTTGCCAATGCCGGATACGGGCAAGAACTTGCTCATGCTCGATACCCAGTTGTAAAAAAACATTTACAGGGTTTGCAAGATCTGCTGCCATAGTTGTTCGATTTCATTTGAAATAAACTGCTTTTGTTCGGGATGTTTCACCCAACCGGCACGGGTTTGTACATAACGCAGTTTGTCTTTGATGACATTCTGCTCCTCGAAATTGAGTTTTCCTTCCTGCCATTTCTCTTTCAGATAATGCACTTCTTTGATCACCTCTTCGGGATTGGGTGCTTTATTGAACAAAGCTTGGGGATGTGATTTTTCCGCAACATCTTTTTCGATGATCTGATTGATTATACCTTCCAGAATTTCTATTTGCTCTTCAGTATCCCAGATATATTTCAGTATCCAGAGATCAGTCAGTATTGCTGCAGCACGGCCGCAGATCAATGCGGAAGCCGCAATAAGGTTTTGCAATTTTACTGCGCGTCGGTCAGACACTTTGATACCGGTATTGCGAAGCGAGTGTACTACGTCGATGTACACGTTGCGAACCGGTGTCAAATCTATGGTGCGACACTGGATCTGCAACTGCCTGATTTCGTCTGCGCTGATGGTGGGGTGGGCTTGCGTATCGCTTTTCTCGAATTGCCATCCCGCCACCAATACCTCCAATAAGCGGTCAGGATCTACATAATCACATTTTGCTCTGATAAGAAAGCGGTCGAGTAAAGCATTGAGCGCTTCTTCTTCGGGCAACACATTGCTTGCGCCTACAAACATTAATGCCGGTAGTTTACGTGTTTCTTTTCCCCGTCTGAAAATTCGTTCGTTCAAAGCCACCAGCAAACTGTTGAGAATTGCACTGTTCGCATTAAATATTTCATCTAAAAATATCATCGACGCCTCAGGCAACATTGCCTCGGTATTGGTGACGAGTTCACCCTCTTTCAATTTACGAATATCAAACGGACCGAATATTTCGTTTGGTTCGGTAAAACGGGTAAGCAGATACTCAAAATTGCTCCCCCCGTCGATACACTGCGCCAACTGGCGTATGATCGCGCTTTTGGCTGTACCCGGTGGACCGAGCAGGAACGCATTTTCTCTGGCAATGAGCGTAATACCCAGTAAATCAATAATTTCATCTTTACCTACGAAAGCGTGTTTCACCGCATTCAGTACTTCGTTCAGCTTTTGTATACTATTCATTTTGAAGGGTTGATTGGGAAGAATTTAAAGTTGTTGTGCTCAATGGATTAACTTAAAAGGAGTTTAAATGTAGTTCTTTCCAAAATACTTGGGCGTAATTTCCCATACTGGCGCGAACTTGCGTGGCAATGGCCGGATGCTGTGCACGTTGCAAGTCCTTTTTTTCGATCACCCGATCAGTATAAAGTTGCAGGAGACATTCATTAGCATTTATTTCTGCGAAGGATAATTGATCGTTTGACGCATGACTCCCTATACCCGAATAATGCCACACACGGAGCATATTTTCGATAGTCACTACGAGGATGTCTTCAGGATCTATACTTTTGCCTGCCTGTATGACCTGGGGCAAAAAGCGCAGACAAAGATCAGCGGATAGTATGGCGGAGGCGTCGATGGTATGCTGGTACGGTTGTAGCAATTGTGGAATCTCGTCCGACTTGTTTTCGCGATAAAGCAAAAGCTGGCAAGCCAGATACAGTGTCTTTGCAGCCCACAAAGCCGGTTCGGGAGAAAATGGGGGTGCTGTATACGGATAAGCTAAGATTTCTGTTTCGTATTCAAGTTGTAAAAAATGCTTTACGAGTTCTTCATCATCCGGCGTAAAACGCAGAAGTTTATCGTATAAAACGATTTCTTCACGAAGTCGTAATTGGGAAATGGTATTGTAAAAAAAAGAAGCCAGGCGATAAAAAATTAAAAATAAATGAATAAGAGTGCTTGTTTCAAAAATAAGGTTTTTCCCGCAAAGCTATGTCTGTCGCTTCCTGAAAAATGATTCTCTTTTTTTGAACCAATAAAAAAAGGCGTTGGGCATTCGGTTAATGTTTACTTTTAATTTTCTATTGAATTTCACGTATGAAGCATATTTACCGTCACGCCGTTTTTGGCAAAACACCTGGTGACAAGCGAATGGAAAGAATAAAACAGTCGCCGAACTTTCGTGAGGGTGCATTTCAGAATTTAAGCCCAACACCCGATCTTACCGAGGGAGCTACCTACCTGAAAGTAAGTCGTGATTTTTTTTGCGGAAAAGATAAACGGGCTGTCCCCGGAGTGCCCTTACCTGGCATTGCCTGCGATTTGACATCGATTCCGCGCAATGAAAATGTACTGGTTTGGTTTGGCCATTCATCGTATTATATGCAGGTCGATCAAAAACGCATTTTAGTCGATCCGGTATTTAGCGGAGCTGCTTCTCCTTTTGCATTTACTACACGGGCCTTTGCCGGCAGCGATAGGTTTACTGCTGATGATATGCCTGAGATCGATTTTTTATTCATTTCTCATGATCATTATGACCATCTTGACTACCAAACGGTGGTGCGATTATTACCCAAAGTGAAAAAAGTCTTTTGTGGCCTCGGCACCGGTGAACATCTTGAATATTGGGGCTATCCGGCATCAATGATCAATGAACTTGACTGGTATGATACCGTGGATACCGGAGACGGCTTTATTGTTCACAGCACGCCTGCACGACATTTTTCAGGTCGCGGATTCAAACGCAACCAAGCCCTGTGGACATCTTTTGTATGGCAGACACCCTCGATGAAAATTTTTATCGGTGGCGACAGCGGGTATGATACGCATTTCGAGCAGATTGGTAAACGATTCGGCCCCTTCGATTTGGCAATAATTGAAAATGGTCAATACAACAAAAGTTGGAAGCATATTCATCTCATGCCTGATGAAGTATTGAAGGCTGCCAAAGAGTTGAATGCAGAGCGCATATTACCGGTACATTCTTGCAAATTTGGTTTGTCGTTGCATGCCTGGGACGAACCTTTAGAACTAATTACCCAAAACAATAAGCAGGCTGGTTTGAACCTGATTACACCTATGATTGGGGAAATTGTGCGGCTCAATGATCCGCAACAATCCTTCACCTGTTGGTGGCGGGGATTAGATCAGGCGTGAACGTTTTCGACATACAACACCTTAAAATTTCTTGTGTTTATTGAGCATTAGCCCTATCGCAGTAAAGTGATATCTCCTTTTTTAAATATTTTGCCGCAGTTGGTTTCTGCTTGGAGATAATAAAAATAAACACCTACTTCCGATGGATGACCATTCAACATTCCATCCCAACACATATCGGGATTATCGGCTTCAAATACGCGTTGACCCCAGCGGTTATAAATCGTAAAATAAAATTTTTGAAACTTGGCATTTTCCTTCACTTTCAAGCAGTCATTCAAGTTGTCGCCATTAGGTGAAAATGCGTTGGGTATGAAGATCGATCCTTCGTCGTTGTTATAGGCGTACACTGTGATCGAGTCTGAGGCCACACAACTTCCCAATGTTCCGGTAACATAAAATGTAGTGGTTTCATATACGGAAGCGTATGGATCGGCCACATTTGCATTATTTAACAGGTTGGTTGGTGTCCAGCTATAATTGGCAGCTCCACTTGCATGTAATTGAATGCTGTGGTTATTGCATTCGATGTCAGCACTTTTGGTTGCTTCTACATAAATTTCGTTTGCTACCGTTATAAAAACCGACGCGGTGCCCGTGCATCCATTGGCATCAGTACCGGTCACTGTATAGGTTGTGCCGACAGTAGGTTGTGCCCATACGGTAGGTCCGCTGTAGGTATTCAGGCCCGGCACATTCGACCAGTTATAATTGCTTGCCCCTGACGCTGTGAGTTGTACACTATCACCAAGACAAAGAATGGGTGTGTTAGGGACTACTGTGATCGGAATATTGGCATTGACAGTTACCGTTACCGTACTGATATTCGTACACCCGTTTGCGTCAGTACCGGTAACAGTGTAAGTAGTCGTAGTTGTTGGGACGAACGGAACGCCGTCTGCAACTCCACCCGTCCATATATATGTACTCGCACCAGAGCCGGTAAGAGTGACAGGAAATCCAACACAAACTGAGGGAGGACTGGCGTTAGCTGTAACATTTGGGGCCAAGTTTACATTAACTGTTACAGCACTTGTGTTTGTGCATCCATTAATGTCGGTTCCTGTTACAGTATACGTAGAAGTTGCGATCGGAACGAAACCCACACCGTTCGTCACACCACCAGTCCAAGAGTATAAACTAGCCCCGCCGCCGGTCAAGATGACTTGTTCGCCGGGACATACTGAAGCTGGTGCTGCAAATGCAGTAACAAGCGGTTGGGGATAAACAAATATTGTAAATGGAGAAGAGATGCTAATAGGAATGGCGCTACAGCCAGAGACTTGCTGTCCGGTTATAGTCACCGTATAATTAGTTTGAACAAGTGGAGTGGCTAAGAAACTAAACGGAATTGAATCCGAAACATTGTTTGTGATATATACGTTTATCCCATCAGTGATCGTAGCAGTGAACAGGCCTGCAAGATTGGGACTAATATCAACAGTAATTGTTGGATTCTGGCCAGCACATACTGTATCATTTATGACAGTGGCTGTATAATTTACAGGGGTATTCTGGTAAAAATATTTTCCGAAAATAATATCATTTC
>CAZFKA010000057.1:0-11103 GCA_964519155.1 uncultured Bifidobacterium sp.
CGATAAATGTGCAACTGCGGGTTGTCATAACAACAAAAGTTTTCAGAATGCCGGAAACTTAAATCTCACCACCCATCAAAATTTGATGAAAGGTGCCGTGAACGGGGCAGTGATCATTCCATACAGCCCGGTGCAATCGTCGCTCATGCAGTTTGTCAATACTTACGATGATTTGGGTTTGCGTGGCACACCCACCATGCCCCTGAATGCTCCTGCATTAACCCGTGAAGAAGTGATGACCCTGCGCGACTGGGTGATGGCGGGCTGTCCTGACCGTGATGGCAATATTCCTTTTGCAGCAAATGCCGAAACCCGTCGCAAAATATATATTTCTAATCAGGGTTGTGATTTGATGAGCGTGGTAGATGCCGAATCGCAATTGGTGATGCGTTATGTGAAGGTTGGCAAAAATGATAATACTACTGAAGTTCCCCACAATGTTCGCATATCGCCAGACGGAAAATATTGGTATGTGTGCTTCATCGATGGAAATTTTTTTCAGAAATACGATGCGGTTACCGATCGCTTGTTAGATACCTACGAGATTGGTACAGGTTTGTGGAATATCATCAAAATTACTTCCGATGGCAAAAAGGCATTTGTTTCAGCCCTCAACGGAAAATTTGCCGAGGTGGACCTGCAAACAAAATTTGTCAAAAAATATGACGGACTACTCATTAACCCCCATGGCATTGCGCTCAGTCGAAACGACGATACGGTGTATGTAACCTCGCAATATGGTAATATGATCTATCGTTTGATTCCTTCCCTGGGCCAGATCGATCAAATATCATTGCAGAAAGGGATGCCACCGGTTACCACGCAGGGTTTGCTCGATCCGCATGAAATTCTCATGAACAGCGATCATTCAAAATATTATGTAACCTGCCAGGCCAGCAATGAAATTCGGGTGATGCAAGCGGGTGTTGATACCCTGCTGCAGGTGATTCCCGTTGGGGGCTTTCCGCTGGAAATGGCAATGGCGAAAGGTCGACATTTATTGTTTGTAACTTGCCAGGAAGATGCCAATCCGAATCCTTTGTCGAAAGGATCGGTGTATGTTATTGATATGGAGAACTCTACTGTCGTGCGGGTGATCAGGGAAAAATTTTACCAGCCCCATGGTATTGCCTACGATGATATACGACAATATTTGTATGTGGTGAGTCGGAATGCTGATGCAAACGGACCTGCACCCCACCATATATCAGAATGCGGCAACCGAAATGGATTTTATGATGTGATCGATATCAATACCTGGCAACGTGTTCGCAGCAGTGCTGAAGTATCTGTAGATCCCTACAGTGCCGATTTTCGATAGGTTACTGATCTACCGAAATTTCTTCGTGCACTTTCAACGAAGCTCCATTTTACGGATGAAACAAATAATTCGGCCTGCTGATGTTTGCGGTAGTGGATTTGTTCTAGCCGGTCAAGTGAAATATACAGGCCTTATCGGCATAAAAACTTGCCGCTTCATTGAGCCTGATCACATAGTATGCCTACCAGGGATTCTGGAATCACTTGGTATTACGCATTTTTTTTGACAGTCCAAATTTCGCCGACAAGGATAATGCCGGACGCAAATACACCCCATCTGTACCTTTTGTTCTGTCCATTTTGTCGTAATGATTAAAGTTCGTATCCGGAAATTGTGTGTTTGCGCCCCAACGCAGTAATTGCAGCCGATCGATATGAATATTGCAACCCAATGCCAAACCAAGATCAACCTTGCTGACTCTTTTGGTTATTCCAAATTGTTTACCCAATTGAAAAAGAAGGCCTATTTTCTTTGCGTAATGGTTAGCGGTGTACCAATAATACCCTTTTGCAAGCCCGGGTCCTTCGGCATCGTGATCGGAGTATTCGGCATTTAACAGTTCGTGATAACTCAGCACGACTTGTGGTCCAACATAATACCTGAAATTCCTTTTATAGTATTTATAGTTGATGATCAGCGAAAACGTTTTATGCCCGGCGATAAAAGTAGGAGACCAAACCTTGTCTAACCCGTAAGGGCCTCCCCGTGTATCTGTAGTTTTAAATCCAAAGCCACCTGACCAATGGGTGGAGAAGCCATTCTTTGCAGGACGATACGCAAATCCGATTTCAAACCCACGCATCGACTTCAGATCGATCCACTCATAATATACACTCGGTTCGGTCATGATCAATAAACCTAAAAAATGGGTTTTGAAAATATGGATCTGTTTCCGCTTTTGTGCACTAACCGATTGCATGGCCATAGACAAGCATACAATAAAAAGCAGGTTGATCATGACACTCTTGCACTTTCCTCGTTTATTCACAAGGTTGGTCGTTGAATTATTCATACTTGATTGTTTGGGCAATTTTGAAAGTCTTTCTGAGTTCTCGTACATTTTTGTTCAACCAGCAGTCTGTCCCGCTATAGATGATGATAAAACCTAACATGAATGCGCCGCCAAAAGAATATTAATTTGTTCAGTCCTCAAACTTAGCCCTGCATGGAGTGCTGCACGGGATAACATTCGCTCAATTTTCTCCATAAGCCCTCTTGTAGGTCAAATCAAAATTTACGTTATAGAATATTCTAAATGCAAGCGATAAATATAAGCCATCTGTATTCTTTGTTCTGAAATTTTTGTCTATTGATGACGATCCGTGAATTATTTTTATATAATCGTTACAAATATTAACGCCTATTTGACCGCCAAAATCACTTCGAAGCAATGTTGCGTTGTGCTTGGGGGAAAGTCCGGCATTTAATGTTAAAGCAATTCGTTTTGAAAAGTGGTCAGCTGAATAGGCATAGTGTTGTTTGTAATATTTTGGATCTTTTGGTATATCGGAATTACCATCGGTATAGTAGCCGTTGCGTAATTCTCTGTAACCGAAGAGTACTTGTGCACCCAGATACTTACTATAATTGCGGAAATACTTTTTCATTTGCAAATGTCCGGTATAGCCGGTATGCCCATAAATATACAAGGGGGAATTAATTCTTTCTAAACCATACTGGCCACCCGCTGTTTGCGTCGTAGAATAGTCGTTCGCCAAGGCCAATAAAGTAACAAAATTATCCTTGCTGTGGTAGGATGCTCCTATTGCAATACCCCATGGCTTCTTAATATTTATGTACTCAAAGGCTGTACTAAACTCGCTTCTAAAAACGATACCCATAAGGTTTACGCCCGCAATGATATGATTTCCGACTTTTAGCTTTTGCTGTGAAAAAGCTTTACCATTGATAAAGATGACAAGTAAAAATATCGTTGTTTTAGTGTTCATCTCTTAATGTAGAAACAGCATTATCAAACTTTTTATTAATAGAATATGCACAAGCGAGATTAAAGTAATGTGACACCTTATCAATTAGACTTATGTCTACATACCCTAACCATCTGTTTGCTTGTTCTAATGCAATTAATGATTTTTCCATATCATTTAAATGATAATATACAACTCCTAATCCATCATAAGAAGCCCAATAAATAAAATTGTCATTTTGATACAATTGTTCATGAAAGTTCATGTTTCGCATTGGACTACATAAAAGTATTGCTGATTCATAACCTCGCTTTGCAGTTTCCCAATTTTCACTTTTAATTCCCATTTCTCCCAATAAATAATTGGCATATTTATCATTTTTGAAAACAATGTCTTGTTCATTATAGTAAGTAATTCCACTAGTATAATCTTGAGCCTTGTTGAATTCTTCTAATTCAATAGTCGTTTGAGCATTGATATTAAAATATACCAATTTTAAGAAGATTAAAAAAAAGATACTTTAGTTACCATAAATTCAGTTTCATTTATTTTAATTTCTTAAAATTCTCTACAACATCAAATTTTTGTGTTGAAAATTAAGTTCTTATTTGATTTTCTATACTTTGATTTTTCGTTATCTCCACAACACAACTACTCTCACAATTACAGCCTGACGGTTTGCAACTACCCGAAGGGAGGGAGATGGAAGACGAAATTAGCTTAAAAAAATGAAGATCCTTTTACTATCAAATTTTCATTCGGAAAAGTAAACCCGCATTTTGTGTAGGTGCTGTTAGTGGCTGGTTATTTTTGTCACCATTCTGGTGGTGTAAAATGTACTTTATTTCTATCTTTTATCTGCTCAAGCTCTCTGTCAATGCATCGCGTGGTTCAGGACAACTGACCTTGTACAATAATCATTTGTATGGCATTACGTATTACGGCGGTGTAGATAATACCGGTGCCATTTTCGAATATGTTCCGGGAGCAGTCAGCCTGACCAAAAAAGCTGATCAAACGTCGTTGAGCGGACACTCCAGCAGCGGCAGCTTTTTATCCCTCAACGGAAAACTGATCGCCAATTGCAGCAAAGCCGGCCTTGAAAATAAAGGGACGATTTTCTCTTTTCAACCCCAAAACAATAGCCTGACCAAGCTCTACGACTATACCGAACAAAACGGAGAAGGAGTTGGCGGATGCGATTTGATCGCCGTACCCACGCCGACAGCTCCCGGCACACCCAATAGTTGTATCAATACGCAAACGATCAACATCACTGCAGCGAATGCCAATGAATGGATCGCCTTTACTGACGCACAGGGTAGAGCGGTTGCCGAGATCAATGCCAATGGCAATCTGTTGGGCAATACCCTTGTTCGGTTTTATGTCCATGGTGGCGCCGTGCGGCAAGATGCCAATGGTGAATATTATCTCGACCCTAACCTGACCATTACGCCAAGCGTACAACCTTCTTCAGCAGTAAGCCTCAGACTTTACGTGCGTGCCTCAGAGTATGCGGCTTTAGCTGCTGTGCCGGCTGCAGGTGTATTGTCGCCTGCTGATCTTAAAATTTTCAGCAATGGTGATTTTTGCGCCAGCGATCTCACATTGAATAAAACCCAATTGGCTACGGCATATAGCACTTGGCTGAGCGACTATGTGTAAACTTGCAGCAGCGACTCACTCGCTTCATTTTACTTCGGTGGCGCAGCCATTCCTTTACCCGTAGATCTGCTTTCATTTAACGGATATAAACAATCATCTTCCAATATGCTGCAATGGACAGCAACCTGCCGGGGAGACGTACGATTCGCACTCGAACGAAAAAATAACAATGCCGACTTTGTTGCCATCGGTTCGGTTGATCATAGATCGCTTACAGGCGAATTTAAATTTGCATTCAACGATTCAGTTCCGCTCAAAGGTAAAAACTATTACCGCTTGCGTATGGAGGATGCCGATATGAAAATTGCTTACTCTCAACAGATATTGCTCGACAGGGATATGCAGGAATTTACAAGCCTCAACATTGTACCCAACCCGATACAGGGAAATATTTTACAGTTTGAAATAAATAGTGCGCAAAGCAGTAAAGCGGAATGCATCGTTATCGACATGAATGGCAACAGGATCGGGCAACAAAATGTCTTGATCAATAAAGGATCACAAGCCATCAAAATTCCCATCGAGGGTTATCGGCCGGGCGTGTATATGTTGATTTTCAACGATGGCAACCAAAGGATATCGCGCCGTTTCAGTGTACAATAATGTTTGATCGGGTGTTGCAGAACGCTTAATACTAAGTGAGCATAAGGGCTGGAACTGCTTGACAAATATCTGCTATCTTTGACGATGGAAAGGCAATGCAATTTTTAAAAAGAATTTTACGGATAGTCGGAAAAAGTATACTCGTGATCTGCGGTGTGTTGCTGATTTATTTTTTGTCGGCGTATTGTTTATCCAGGATACGAATTGAGAAAGAACAAAACAGCGCAGAAGAAGTAACCATCTACATTAAAACCAATGGGGTACACACGGATATTGTCGTTCCGGCAAAAAATGACTTGATGGACTGGACAAAAGAGATACGGTATGCCCATACCAAAAAAGCGGACAGTTTGTATACATGGTTGGCTATGGGTTGGGGCGATAAAGGATTTTATCTCGAAACACCTGAATGGTCTGATCTGAAATTCAGCGTTGCATTTAAAGCTGCCTTTGCCCTAAGCTCGTCGGCAATACATGCCACCTATTACGATCGACTATCCGAAAACCATGCGTGTAAAAAAATACAGATCAGCCGCAAACAATACACCCGCTTGGTGAATTATATCAAGCGTAGTTTCAAACAAACTGCCGACGGACATTTTATGGTGATCAAGACTCAGGCTACCTATGGCGATACGGATGCATTTTACGAAGCCGGAGGTCGGTACAATCTTTTTCAAACCTGTAATACCTGGGCAAACAATGGCCTCAAATCCTGCGGTCAGCGTTGTTGTTACTGGACCATCTTTGATACCGGAATTTTTCTGCAATATAGCAATCGTTAGGGATTATAGCTCACGTTGGCAAAAACCGATCAGGTAAGTCATTACATTTTATCTTTCTCCGCTCAAGCCCCCGCTCTAAGCATTGAGCAACAACCGAAAAAATCTTTGTGTTGATTCAATAGGCAAAACTGATACATAACCTTGGCTTAACGGCAACAAATTAAGCGGTCGCTGTTTGTGTACAGACTTATTGCTAACTTTGCACCCGCTATGAGTAAGAAAGGAAAAATTCTGGTGGCCATGAGTGGCGGAATCGACAGTACAGTTGCTGCTATGATGCTGAATGACGAGGGATATGAAGTGATCGGCATTACCATGAAAACCTGGGATTATGCTGATGCCGGTGTAAGTCACAGCAAAAAAGAAACCGGGTGTTGTAATCTCGATAGTTTTAATGATGCACGACTGGCAGCGGTAGAACATGGCTTTGCACATTACGTTCTTGATCTGCGCAATGAGTTTGGCGATGCCGTGATTGAAAATTTTGTTGACGAATACATGGCTGGTCGCACACCGAATCCTTGTGTCATGTGCAATACGCATATCAAGTGGAATGCGTTACTCAAGCGAGCCGATACACTTGATTGCGAGTTTATAGCAACGGGCCATTATGTGAATGTGCGGAGCGAAAATGGCCGGTATATCCTCAGCAAAGGTCTCGACGACAGCAAGGACCAAAGCTACGTATTGTGGGGTTTGTCGCAACAGTGTTTGGCCCGCAGTAAATATCCTTTAGGAAATTATCATAAAACAGAGATCAGGCAAATGGCCCATGATTATGGCTATCCTGATTTAGCCAAAAAAAGTGAGAGTTATGAAATCTGTTTTGTACCGGACAATGACTATCGCAACTTTTTGCGCAAACGAATTCCGGACCTGGGCCAGCAAGTGGAAGGTGGAAATTTTGTATTAGCTGACGGAACCGTGGTTGGCAAACATCGTGGTTATCCCTTTTATACCATTGGCCAACGCAAAGGCTTAGATATTGCTTTAGGGCGTCCGGTATATGTGTCCGCCATCCACCCCGACACCAATACCGTCGTGATCGGTGATGAAGTGGAACTTGAACGGACGGAAATGCATGTGTCGAAATTAAATTATATCAAATACGAAACAATAAACGATGGTATGGCAGCGTTAAGCAAAATCAGGTATAAGTCGAAACCGGTAGAATCGGTCTTGCAGGAAGCAGCGGGAGGATTGAAGGTGATTTTTGCTGAGCCGGTTAAAGGCATTGCTCCCGGACAATCAGCCGTGTTTTACGAGGGTGATGATGTAATGGCCGGTGGTATCATCATGTATTGATGTGCGCGCTCGCCGTGTCGCCTACGACGTGATAGACAAGGGCAAAATTGGAAACATATTGTTTACATTGTATTTTTTATTTGTAATTTTATCAGATCAAAACAGAAATTTTTTTAAACAGAATCAAAAATTGACATGAAGTATTTAATGGGTTTTATGTTGTTGGGCATGTTGGCCGTGGTTTCCTGTAAGCGTCAGGTTATTCCGGCCGACGATGTGGAATTGGGTAAGGAATACTTTCCCCTGCAGATCGGGCATTTTGTAGAGTATGATGTTGATTCTTTCTTATACAATGATTTTGATAAGCGGATCGACAGTTTCCATTTTGAATTAAAGGATGTGGTTGAAAACCAATTTACCGATAATGAAGGTCGAAAATCATTCACCATCAACCGGTACAAACGGCAGGACGCCAGTTATCCCTGGAAGGAAGAGCTAACCTATTACTGCACAGAAACCCCTTTCAATATTGAAGTAATAGAAGATAATCTCCGTTTTATCAAAATGGTATTTCCGGTTAAGATCAATACGAAATGGGATGGAAATATTTATCTGCCCGCTACACTGAGTACAGAATTGAAATGGTTGTCGGGCTGGGAATATAAGTATATCAATATCAATGAGCCCTTTAATACCGGATTTTTGAATTTCGACAATACGGTGACGATCAATCATGTCGATTTTGTGGTAGGCGATTCGCTCGATGCCAACAACTATAGCGAACGCACTTATTCACGTGAACGCTACGCCAAAAATGTTGGACTAATCACCCGCGAAGTGGTCTATTGGGATTACCAGTCTGAAACGACCAAATACCGAAAAGGATTTGTGATTATTTATCGTGCTAAAAATTTTAATTGAAAATGAAAAAATATTTATTGTTTTGCCTGTTATTGAGTTTATCGTTGCAGGATTTCGCGGCGCCTGCCTACGCTTTTAGGGTTACCTTTAAAGACAAAAACGGCACCCTTACATTTGCGGATTCCTTATTGTATTTATCCCCTACCGCCCTCTTACGTCGCAGCAAACAAGGCATTGCACTCGACAGCAGCGACTTGCCTGTGGTGCAGCATTATGTCGATACAGCCCTGCAAACCGCCAACGCGGTAAAATTACATAACCGATCAAAATGGTTTAACCAGATCGTACTCATCACCTTCGATTCAAGTAAAGTAAACGATTTGATGGCTTTGCCGATGGTACAAAGTGTGAAGTTGGTTGCCCGTTATGCAAATGGCGTATTTAAAACAGAAGAGATCTCTGCACGCAGTAAAGCTAAATTTCCTGAAGTGACCGACGATTTTGCCCATAAAAAAACACGGGGCAGTTCAGCATGGTACGGACAGGCTTTTCAACAGATCGATATGTTGCAGGGCGATTGTCTGCACGATGCCGGCTTCAAAGGCCAAGGGATGAAAATCGGAGTCATTGATGTCAATTTTCGACGCACTGATTCGTGTCGCGCTTTTGATACCTTGCGGATGCAAAACAGAGTGAAAGATGTTTATAATTTTGTCAAGGATACTCCTTATGTGTATTCAATGGCCATCGCTTCAGATCATGGGATGAATGTATTGGGTTGCATGGCGGCTAAATGGGATAGTAACTACGTTGGAACAGCTCCTTACGGAGATTTCTATTTGTATATCTCTGAAGATATCGGTAGTGAATATCCCATTGAAGAAGACAATTGGTTGAGTGCGGCTGAGCGTTGTGATTCCATCGGAATCGATATTGTCAATTCATCTTTGGGCTATAATATTTTTGATGCCCCTTTTGGCAGTAGTTCGTATACCTATGGCGATTTTGATGGCAAAACATCACTCATTGTAAAAGCGGCCAATAAATTAGTGAGCAAAGGAGTGTATGTGGTCAATGCCCAGGGTAATGAAGGTGCGTCGCCCTGGCATTATATGCTGACACCGGCTGATGGCGACAGTGTGTATAGTGTCGGTTCGGTTGATGGTGCGCTGGCCTGGGCTAATAGTGGTTACGGTCCTAATGCTTTGGGTGTGGTAAAGCCCGATGGATGTGCTATGGGTAAAGCGGCTGCATTGATCGGTGGCAATTGCCTCGTAGGTGCCGCCAATGGTTCATCATTCGCCAGTCCTATTTTATGTGGGGGCATTGCCTGCTTGTGGCAAGCGTCGCCCAACTTAAAAAACTGGGAACTGCGTCAACTGGTAAAAATGGTGAGTAGCAAATATGCCAATATCGTGAATGGAACCGATTCCACAACCATCAATACATTGGGATATGGGATTCCGAATTTATGTTCGGCATACAATATCTTGTTGGGCACTTCCGACATCAAGCAGATCGATTACACTTTTGCCCTTTATCCCAATCCGACACAAGGTGCTTTTGTGTTGAAATCATTTGATCTTACCGGAGCTGCATTTAGTTTCCGCATTCTTGATTTGACCGGAAAAATGATTTTTGAAAGTGGCCATATCAATAACGGCGAACAACGATGTGATGCATTGGTGAATGCTGCACCCGGCGAATATATTATTCAGATCAGTACGGCGAAAAAAAATTACAGTACCAAAATCGTCAAACATTAATTTCGCTTGTCGCGTTGCGTGTTTTTGCATGAAAGATTTTAAAGCTTACTTTATTGTACCGGCATCGCCTGAGGAAGTGTATATCGCACTAACCAATCCTTTTACTATACAATTATGGACCGGCGAAGTGGCACAAATGAGTCAGGAACCCGGATCGGAATTTTCATTGTGGGATGGCAGCATCGTTGGAAAAAATCTGGCCTTTGAAGCAGGCAAAAAAATAGTGCAGGAATGGTATTTTGGCGACCAGCAGGAAGCATCGGTGGTGACCCTAAAATTACATCCCGATAAACGCGGAACCTCAGCCGAACTCCGGCATACCAATATTCCGGATGAAGCCTATGATGATATTGTCAGTGGATGGGAAGAATCGTATTTCGCTTCTCTCATCGACTTTTTTGCTGATGACGATTAATCGCCATTCGATTATTTTGTAAAGGGAATACGGGCAATCTCTGCTGCGTATTCATTGAGCCAGGTGTCCAATGTCAATCGGGGTTCTTCATGACTGATGAGTTTTTCAAAAGGAATTTCACTTTGTATAATACGGGTAAGTAATTTGTCCTGTGCCTGTTGGCAACTGATGGCATAGGCATAGGGCGTGTGCGAAAAAGAAACCATTTCGTAAACGGAATTAAATACCTGCGGATACAACTTACCCAGTTCCTTTTCAATTTTTTTGCGTTGCAAAAACAGGGGGTCAGCAACCAGATCGCGCATCTCGATGAAGTTTTGCAAAGCCAGATCGGCCACAGCATCACCATTGGCTTTGCGGGCTTGCTGATACAGCGCAAAAATATTTTCCCAGCTTTTGTCGTCTGCGGTATCCATCACGTCCATCAATATGCGGCAATCTTCAAAACCGGCATTCATGCCCTGGCCATAAAACGGAACAATGGCATGAGCAGCGTCACCGATCAACATGCTCT
>CAZFKA010000057.1:11113-14463 GCA_964519155.1 uncultured Bifidobacterium sp.
ACATGCTCTTATGCTGATAGATCCACGGAAAACATTTCACTGTAACGAGCGAAGCGGTGGGGTTGTGTTTAAAATCATCGATGAGGGTCGGAACTTTTTCAACAACATCAGGAAAATGTTCCCGGAAAAACAACGCGATATCTTCATCTGTTTTTACCGAAGCAAAGGAAAGATCACCTGTAAATGGAAAAAACAATGTACAAGTGAAAGTACCATCGATATTGGGCAAAGCGATCAGCATGAACTGCTTTCGGGGCCAGATATGCAAAGCATTTTTTTCGAGCAAAAAAGTCGACTCGCTGCCTGCCGGAATACACAGCTCTTTATAGCCATGCGGGATATAAAATTGCTGATAATCGAAACGGTCTGTTTTCAGGTAAGCGGCTCTTAATGCGGAAAAAGCGCCATCGGCGGCAATCACAATTTCATGATCGTCATAAAGGAGTTGCTCATCGTTATGTTCGATATGCAAACGGTTGGTATCGAGTTCCACATCATGCACACGATGATTGAAACGGATATGCGCACCATGTTGTTCCGCCAGGCTCATCAGCTTTTTATTGAGCTCTCCTCGGCTTACACTATAGATCGCTTCATTATTTTTTCCGTAAGGTTGAAAGGTTTCACCTCCGTCAGCCCCATGAATATGTCTGCCGTACATCGGAATAGCGATCTGTTCGATTTCATCGCGAAGACCGGCCAGTTCGAGGGCTGCCCAGCCACGCATGCTCATAGCGAGGTTGATCGACTTGCCGGCCGAGATCGACCATTTACGCATATCGTCGCGTCGTTCGAAAACGGTCACTTGATATCCGCGTTTTTGCAAAAGAATGGCGAGTAAGGATCCGACGAGACCGGCACCAAGAATTGAAATTTTCTTTTCCATAAGATTAGTATTTTCTGTCTGTAGTATAATTGACCAATTGTTTTAAATAATTTTTTGCATCGCTGACGGGTAGCGGTTCTATCAAGGCAAACGCTTCATCGATATATGCTGACATCCTTTGTTCGGCATAAGCAATTCCCCCATGAGCCGTTACCACATCCACAATATATTTTATTTCATTTTTCTTTTTGTTTGCATTTTTAAAAATATGAATGATTTTGTTTTTGGTTGCTTGATCGCAGTGATTCAGGGTGTAAATCAAGGGCAAGGTCATTTTCTTTTCCTTGATATCGTTGCCGGTAGGCTTGCCGACATCGGCCTTGCCGTAATCAAACAAATCATCTTTGATCTGGAAGGCAATGCCGACTTTTTCGCCAAATTGTTTCATCAGACCGGTATGCAGTTCATCTTTCGTCGTTGAATACGCGCCGGCACCGCAGGCCGAAGAAATCAACGAAGCCGTTTTGCACCGGATGATCTCAAAATATACCGCTTCGGAAATATCGAGACGTCTGGCTTTCTCAATCTGCAACAATTCTCCTTCACTCATTTCCTTGACAGCGGTGGCTAAAATTTCGAGAATGGCAAAATCGCCGTTCGACAAGGAGAGCAGCAAGCCCTTCGACAATAAATAGTCGCCCACCAGTACGGCAATTTTATTTTTCCATAACGCGTTGATGGAGAAAAATCCCCGTCGCTTATCGGCATCATCCACCACATCGTCGTGAACCAGGGTTGCCGTATGCAATAATTCTATCAGGGAAGCCGCCCGATAAGTGGTTTCGTTGCTGTCGCCAAATATTTTTGCAGACAATAAAACAAACATCGGACGAAGTTGTTTACCCTTTGTTTTGACGATATATTTCATGATTTTATCGAGCAGGGAAACCTTGCTGGCAACGGCCTGATTAAAGGTCATTTCAAACGCCTTCAAATCGCTGTGGAGGTACGTTTTTATTGCATCCATCCACAATAGTAACACATTCGAAATAAAATATAAATAATCTGGTATTAATTATTTTTTTTATGAAAAGTTTATATATTTGCAGCTTAATTTAACAACCTATATATTATGTCAAACAAAAAGTACTTCCTACTCACTTTTTTTGTTGCCGTAGCAGCACTAACCAGTCAACCCGTTTTTTCGCAAACAGAGGCCGCAGAAGCCACTACTGGCGGCGCAGCCGTATACAGAGGTGCAGGATATGATGTACTGGACACCACTTTGATTCCTGAAAGACGAATGGAACAACAAAGAGACTTCCTCTCTAATCAGTATGATTTCCCTTCAAAACCACGTAATCAGTGGGAAATTGGCATCAGCTTCGGTTCATTTAATGTTTCCGGAGACGTTCGTTCAAAAAACTTGTTTACCGCTAAAAATCCGGGTCAAACCATGGGTTTTGGTCTTCACTTGCGTAAAGCATGGGGCTATGTATTGTCAACTCGTTTACAATATCTGCATGGTACCGGCTCTGGTTTCAACTGGCAAGGGGCAACGGGTTACTGGTCACACACGGCTACCCCGTGGGACAAGTACTACACAACCGGCAATTCAGCCAAAGTTGTATATTACAATTATAAAACCAATGTGGACGAACTGTCATTCCAGTTGTTAGCAGCATTAAACAATATTAAATTCCACAAAGCCAGAAATAAAGCGAGCATTTATGCTTTAGCAGGTATCGGTGGCTCTTTATACGACACTTGGATTGATGCCTTGAAAGGAACAAAACCTTATGACGCAGGTTTCAATACCATCACAAACAAAAATTACAGCTACAGTACCCCATCTTCAAATTGGGCAAATGAATACCGTTCAAGAAAGGCAAAAAACAACGATTTGAAAGCCCTGTTTGATGGTACCTATGAATCTCCGGCTGAAAGACATGATAACCGACCATGGTTTGGGAAAGACAGAACATACAGAACCATCCTTACAGTTGGTTTAGGTATTCAGTTCAAATTAGGTCGTCGTGTTTCCTTGTCAATCGAAGACAAATGGAGCTATACCAATGATGACCTCGTAGATGGACAACGTTGGCAAGAATGGCCTCAACCAGGCTATGGTGGTTCTGCAATGACCCGCGACTTCGATACTTATAACTATCTGGCTTTAGGCTTGAATCTTCACTTGGGTGGAAAATCAGTTGAACCTTTGTGGTGGATGAATCCATTGGATTATGGTTATACCGAAATCAGAAGACCACAGGATAACGATAATTGTAACATTGATTCTGACGGTGACGGCGTTTCTGATTGCTTCGATCGTTGTCCGGATACTCCAGCTGGTGTTGCTGTGGATACGCATGGTTGCCCAGTAGATACCGACGGTGACGGTGTAGCTGACTTTAAAGATAAACAACTCATCACACCAACTGAATGTCAACCTTCTGATGCTGATGGTATCGGTAAATGCCCGGATCCTGAGTGCTGCAAAAATCCTCCGGCTCCTGTAGTTGTT
>CAZFKA010000058.1:0-10529 GCA_964519155.1 uncultured Bifidobacterium sp.
CTGATGATGCAAAGACTTTTTATGTTTACAGGCTTGCTGTGTTTGCTGAGTGCCTGTGGTTCTATCCGTACGTCAAACCGTATTGAAAAAGCGTTTTTGAATGCGTACAAGAAGGATAAGGCATCCGGCATCACACCGACTACCTATAGAGTTACCGATGAATTACTTGAACTGCAAGGCCCCACATCGGTAAAGCGTGAGCGTTCGATTGATGTGTATTTGATCGATACCACGACCCATGAGGAGGTCTCCCTCGATCAATTTAAAAAAGTGATCAAACTGGTTAGCAAAAACAAAAATTGTACGAAATACGTCAAGCGGTTTACCAGACAAAAGCTGGCGCAAAAAATACATCGATACACCGCATTAGCAGCCATGGCAGTAGGGTACACGCTGCTCAATTCAACCAGCAAAAGTGATAATCATCAGCGTACCCAGCAGGATAAAGTTACTGAAGGAACAGGCGCTTTTATCATGCTCGCGGGCTTTTTCGATTGGATTAGCGGCGGACTCGATAGGTTGCTGATGCGTAGGGCAACCGCCATGAAAGCAGCCTATGTATACCATTTTGGCAAAGCACCGGTAAGCTGGACCCAACTGAAATAGCCGGGCGGAATGCCGTAGGGTAAAATGGCTTCGGTAATTTTTAACACCACGCTTGCAATATGTGTACATGCAATGGATTTACTTTGTGTAATTATTTTTTCGCACCGTAATTCCGACAAATGAATCCAGCCATCAGTCTGCAAAATGTCACCAAAAAATTCAGTGATTTTGTAGCTGTCGACCATCTCAATCTTGAAGTAAAGCAAGGGGATATTTATGGTTTTCTGGGGCCAAACGGATCGGGGAAAAGTACGACTTTACGCATGATCATGGGATTGATCAAACCCACTGCCGGCGAAATCAGCATGTTTGGGGCTTCGCTACGTGAACAACGAAGTGAAATTATTCGGAAAGTAGGCAGTATTATCGAGAAACCTGATTTTTATACATTTCTTACTGCACAGGAAAATTTACGCCTGTTTGCACGCGCGCATCAACTCCATTATACAGAAGCGCAATACAAAGAACTTTATGATTTGGTGGGATTGACCGGGCGAGAAAGAGATAAGGTGAAAACCTTTTCGCATGGTATGAAACAAAGACTGGGATTGGCGCAGGCCTTGCTCCACCAACCTGCTCTCATCATTCTCGACGAACCCAATACAGGCCTCGATCCACAAGGGATCATCGATTTGCGCAAACTGATTGTCCGTCTCAATGCAGAAAGAGGAATGACCGTTTTATTTTCGTCGCATATACTGAGTGAAGTACAGGAAGTGTGTAACCAAATGATTGTGATCAACAAAGGCAAAACCATTGCCCAGGGAAATGTACAGGAACTCATCTCGAATGAAAATTTACACGTCAATATCGAAGTCAGTGACCGGATACGCGCTGCTGCGGTCATTGAACAATCGGTATGGAAAAGCAAACTGCCTGTTGAGAAGTCTGTTTCCGAAAATGTATTTTCTTTTCTGATGGCCAAACAGGAAATTCCGCTATTGATCAAAGACCTGAGCGAACAAGAAATCGATATTTTACGCGTAGACTATCGGAATCAACTCGAAGAATATTTTTTAAAGATCACCCACAACTAAATTCCATGCGCGAATTTTCAGCAGTACTGCAAAATGAATTATACAAAACGATGAAGCGACCCAGAACCTATATTGGGTTTGGCGTTATTATTTTTATTTGTTCTATGCTGCAGGCCGCTTTTTATCACGATGGCAAAGAAATACTCTCCTTTGTAACCCAGCAGTTAGATGCGGTGTTCAGTGTACAAGGGAATATTTTGAATGGAAACCTCATCTGTTTTATTTTATTGCAAACCCTGATCGTGCAAATGCCTTTGCTGGTGGCCCTGGTTACCGGTGATGCGGTCAGTGGCGAAACGGCCAGTGGAACCATACGCTTTTTGTTGAGCACTCCTGCCGGGCGTACCAAAATTTTAATGGCCAAATGGATCGCCGGATTTGTTTACACCCTGATTCTTTTGCTGCTGCTGGGTTTGATGGCATTGTTTGTTTCAAAACTTATTTTTGGCCATGGCGATTTGATGGCCCTCAATAGCGACAGTCTCACCATCATTAGAAGTGATGACCTGCAATGGCGATGGGCGGGGGCTTTTGTCATCGCTTTTTTGTCATTGGCTGTTGTGGCAACACTGGCCCAAACCCTATCTTGTTTTATTGATAATTCCATAACGCCTATTGTGAGCGTGATGGCCATTATTATTGTGTTCACCATTATCGGGATGTTCGATCTTCCCAGTTTCGATTACATCAAGCCATTTTTATTCACCACCCACATGATCTCCTGGAAGAGTTTGTTTGAAGATCCGATTCCTTTGTCTGACATTTATTTTTCCTGCGGGGTATTGCTGGCCCATATCATTATTTTACTCAGTATTTCCATCCTGTATTTTAAACAAAAAGATATTCTTACCTGATATGAAGAAAATATTTTTTCTGCTGTGTTGTTTGTTCACTTTGCAAGCATCGGCTGACGATGAATCGAAGAGACTCATCAGAGAGTTGAACAAAAAGTTTTTCCAACTGAACGATTACTCGGCAGATATCTTTATGAAGTTTGATATTCCGGGCGTGAAAATGAACAGTATGAAGGGAAAGGTTTTTTTTAAAAAGCCCAATAAATTCAGAATCAAAACCAAGGGAATTTTCTTTCTACCCAAGCAAAATCCCATGCAACAGGTTAATAGTATGTTTTTAGACACAACGGCTTATACAACGGTGATTTCAGGGTACGAGACCATTGACAACCGGCAATGCGCGATCATCAATATGATTCCGATGAAAAATGACCAGGAACTGATATTGGGAAAATTCTGGGTCGATATCAGCAATCCGCTCATCGTGCGTTCACAGATCACAACACGCAACAATGGAACGATTGCAACTCGAAATGTTTTTGGGGATATGGTACAATACGCCTTACCCTCGAAAGTGGTGATAGAAGTGGAGATGAGCAAGATGAAAGTGCCTAAAATGATGGCCATGGATCTTAAAAAGAAATCGACCGATAAATCGAAAGGCAATGAAAAAGAAAAGGGGAGTATAGAATTGTCGTTTTCAGGTTTCAAGATCAATACAAAACTTCCCGACCAGGTTTTTACCGAAAAGGAAGAATAATTCACAATTTCACTTTACATTTATCATCGTTAAATAGATTAGTCTTCGTAGCTCAGTTGGTAGAGCAATTGACTCTTAATCAATGGGTCCAGAGTTCGAGTCTCTGCGGGGACACTTCACAAAAAAGGTTTTCGACATCGTTGGAGACCTTTTTTTTTATTCATTCGCCTTACAACAGGTTTGTGGACGGTATTCGGGGATGAAGACTTGACTAAAGCAGACCCTAATTTATGATCGGTATTGATTTGGTAAAAATTTTTACTTCCCTGATTCCCAGTTGAAACAGTTGCACCATAGTTGTTTTCCCTTACAATATTTTATTGAATTAAAAGAGCTAATTTATTGTAGCTAAATGTCCAAAATGAAAAGATTTTTTCAAATATATTTTTTTAAATATACAAAAAAAAACTAATTTCACGCCCTAATACGTCAAGTATTGTACCTATGAAAGAGTCGCAAGTGGTGCTGCGGCTCTTTTTTTTTGCCCTACACATACCGGTATCCCTCAGCAATAGCGCAATTGGCTTTCGTTTTTATTTTGCATTTGTCTGGCAACAGCTGTAAACCTTATCAAAATGGGCATGAGCACCGAGCATTGTTTTTTTCAAAGCTTTCAGAATACTAAAAAATAAAATTATTTTTACTGTATAAAAATCGTTTTGTGAAAAAGAAATTCCGTTTTGTTATATATTTCCTTTTTACCGGTGTTTTCTACTTAGCCGGCACAAGTACTTTAGCATTGGCAAAAAAGTCAAATACCACATTGGGCGTAGGCTTAGGTTATCAGGTTGGATTTTTTAACACCGATAGCATCAACTTTATCTTGCAACGGTATAACGATACCCGCAGCTACCTCAGCAACAAAATGCGGGATATCAAAATGGTTTCCGGTCTTGTGATACCGGTGCAGGGACTCATCGGATCGGGGAATACCGGACTGATGTATGAATTTGGTTTTACACTTGCCAAAGCAAAGCGGCATGCAGTAGGAATCGATAACAGCGGGATCAAACAAGAACGCCAGGTTAAAGTAGGTTTCAATGTCTGGAATCTGGGTCTGGGTCCGGCTTTTGTGGGTAAATATGCTGTTGTTGCACCTATGTTAGGCTTCGAAATTGGCATGGTAAAGGTCAAAACCAGAGCAGCACCCTCGAATGAGGTCAGCAGGGCAGATTGGATAAAAGTAGTGTCGAGGCCATGCGTGTCAGGAAGTTTGTCTATGTTGTGTTGGGTAGGATCGGGCGCATCCGGTTTTAAACTTGGTTTGCAACCTTACTACCGGCTCGGGTTTTTAAAATCGGATATGCAGGAACTGAATACCGCAATCAATCCCGCCACCTGGGCGAACGATGCCGGTACCCAAGCGCAAAAGATCAGTTATTCGGGCTTGAAATTGATGTTGATGATCACACCTCAATAGCGAACTGTATGGTAGTATGGCTTTTTAACGGATTAAAAACGGATACATGATAAAAAGAAAATTAACGATTCTGTTGTTGGTACTACTGGTACAAAAGTCGATTGGCCGTGATGAACAGTGGCCTAAGGGGTTTAGCGAATTCAAAAATATTGAACAGATCGAATTTTGTGTGCCCTTACCGCTTGCGGAATATATTGAAAAAGAATCGCCGCAAAGGGCATGGCACGTATTTGCCAATAAAGCTGATCCTTCACATGAACTCAGCATACAGGGAAAATTTAAAACTTATCCGCAGCAAGCTTTGAAAGAATATATCGCGTTGCGTTACACAAACGATGATGTGAAACAAGGGCAAGTGATCGTGCGATCGAAAATGAATGAACAAACCAATTGCTATTATGAAACCAGCTATTGGCATGCTACCGAAAAGACGATGCGCCTGGCTGAAATGATCTGGGTAAGACCAGATGATGTTGTTGTATTACAGGTTGATTATGCACTCAGTGATACGACTTTATGGAATCAACGGCTCGATTTTTTGATCAACCAGGATAGTTACTGCCCTTAATCAACAGAGGACTTCTATGCAGGAATTGCCAGGGCATCTGCATAATGAGCAAGGCCATAATTCCGGTTCAAACATTCTTCGGGATGAGTTACATGCCATTCAAATTCGTCACGGAAATGACGGATCGCAGCAGCCACCGGCCAGGCAGCCGCATCACCTAAAGGACAAATAGTGTTGCCTTCAATTTTGCGTTGTATGTCCCAGAGCAAATCAATATCGCTCATTTTGCCCTTTCCGTATTCAATATTTTTCAGAATCTTATACATCCAACCCGTCCCTTCGCGACAGGGAGAACATTGTCCGCAACTTTCATGATTATAAAAATGGGCGAGTGTCATGGTATGCCGCACGACACACTGGTCTTCGTCAAACACAATAAAGCCGCCGCTCCCCATCATGGTGCCGCTTTCAAATCCACCATCCGACAACGATTCGTAATTCATGTAACGGGTTTCACCTTTGGCTGTTTTCAACAACAGATTCGCGGGCACAATCGGTACAGACGAACCTCCCGGTATACAAGCCTTAAGCCGCTTACCTTTCGGAATACCACCACAATATTCATCACTGAAAATAAATTCTTCTACCGAACAGGTCATATCAATTTCATATACCCCCGGTTTATTGATATTGCCACAAGCTGAGATCAATTTTGTACCGGTACTTCTGCCAATACCGATTTTGGCATATTCTTCGCCGCCATTGTTGATGATCGGCACTACTGCAGCAATCGTTTCTACATTATTTACTACCGTCGGACAGCCATACAGACCTTTTACGGCCGGAAACGGAGGCTTGATTCTGGGGTTTCCCCGTTTACCTTCAAGCGATTCAAGCAAGGCGGTTTCTTCACCACAGATATACGCTCCTGCACCTCGTTGCACATAGATCTCATGATCGAAACCCGATCCCTGGATATTTTTCCCCAACCAACCATTTTGCTTGGCTTCCGCAATAGCTTGTTCGAGTATGCCTACGATCCAGGCATATTCACCCCGGATATAAATATAGGATGTATTGGCACCCAAAGCATAAGAAGAAGTGATCATTCCTTCAACGAGCAGATGCGGGATAAACTCCATCAGGTAACGGTCTTTAAACGTACCGGGTTCACTTTCATCAGCATTGCACACAAGATAGCGGGGGATACCTTCGGGCTTAGCCAAAAAACTCCACTTCATACCGGTAGGAAAACCTGCGCCACCACGACCACGTAAGCCGCTTTTCTTGACTTCTTCCGTCACTTCATCAGGGGTCATTTTTTTGAGCGCTTTTTCAACAGACGCGTATCCACCGTGTTTACGATATGCCTCGTAATACCGAATGCCTTCTACTTTGTCGTTTGCTAAGAGTAATTTGATGCTTGCCATATTGTTGCAAAAATCGTTTTAAAAATCAATAATTTCAAATACTTCCATCAAATTCTTATCGCAGGCGATTGCTTTCTTCCAGCAACTTTACATCGCTCTTTACACCTTGCAAACCCATGAACGTGAAAACAAGGGTTAACAATGGAAACAATAATCCGATATAAAGTGTCGCATTGGCAATGCCCAGGGTGATATGGTTTTCGCCACGGGTTGAAAAAAATATTTCATACCCTAATGCCGCTACACTGATCAATAGATTCACGAAAGCGAGTTTGATTTGTAAGGGGCGATTTTTAAACAGGAAAATACATGCCAGATTCACCGCAATGATCAAAGCAAAAAGCACGATGAGCAAAGGGTGGGTGAGCGCGGTGAAATCGTGGACATCGATCTGGTAGCTGCTGATACTGGTGGTATTTTTAAAACCAAAAGGAATAAAAAAAGCCGCAACGGCTGCCAATGTACTGAGTAAAAACCAAAGGGTTTGTTTTCGTTGAATCATGAGAAAATCGGCTGAATATTTTCGCGCAAGTTAGTGTAAATCTCAAACTTTTACACGGGAGAATCCCATCAATCAGTCATTTTTTTTTACCAAACTATTTTACCCGCATTTGTTCCTGCGCTATGGCTATATTTTGCCTAATCTCCATGGGCAGAAACAAGCTGCTATCGCCGTTATTGCGAATCACATCACGGACCATGGTGGATGAAAATGAGGAATATTTAGCGGTGCAAGCCAGAAAAATACTTTCTATCTGTGGATTGAGTAATTGATTCATGTCGGAAATCGCTTTTTCATATTCAAAATCACTGACTGTGCGAATGCCCCTGATAATAAATTGCGCATTGACCGACTCACAAAAATTAACCGTGAGTCCCTCATAACTTTTTACTTCAATTTTTTCTTCTTCCTTATAAATATTTTGTATCCAACTGATTCTCTGTTCGAGTGCAAACATGGGTAATTTGTTGCTGTTGACGCCGATACCGACAATGATTTTATCAAAAAGGTCGAGCGATCGATCGATAATATCGGTATGGCCTAAAGTAATGGGATCGAAAGTGCCGGGAAATACTGCAATTTTCATTGTTTATGGGGTTTGTGTGTTTATGTGTTCGGTTAACGAAATAATGAACGAAGAATGGGGTTCATGTGCTGTTTAATTGTTGAAAGGTAAGCCTTTTTTACGCATTGACAAAAAAACTAAACAGGGTAGTGCCATAGTTTTTGCTTCGCCGAAAAAAAGGAAATTTTTCATAATTGTTTCGAGGGGTATGTTCAAGCACAAACCATCCACCGGGTTTCAGCAATTGCCGATCGAATATGATCACGGGGATGTCATCAATATTTTTCAATGCATAGGGCGGTCCGGCAAATATGAAATCAAATTGTTCGGTACATTGTGCCATATACCTGAATACGTCCATTTTAAACGCTTTGAAATTGTCAAATTGAAGTGTCTCAACATTTTTTTTGATAAAATGCATGAGGTTGCTGTCTTGTTCTACCAATGTTAGATCCTGACAACCTCTTGAGGCCAGTTCGTAACTGATACTGCCGGTGCCCCCGAAAAGGTCAAGACTTTTTAGTTGTTCAAAATCAAGATTGTTTTGCAAAATATTGAATAATCCTTCTTTCGCGATATCTGTTGTTGGCCTTGCCGGCATTTTGGTGGGGGGATGAAATTTTCGGCCGCCATGTTTGCCTCCTATGATACGCATGAGATGAGTGAATATTGATGGAATAAAATATGGAGAGGTAAGCCTTCCGGTTTTTTTGGCAGATCTGCATCTTCACTGCCAAACGTTTCGCAAGTACAATAAGCTGACAATAAAGCCGCGATATCGTTCTGTTGAAAGGAAAATCCACTCAACAGAAGACGTACGTCTTGGAAATTTAAGGATACGTTTTGTACAACAGTCAGTAAATTATATAAAATGTCGGAAGGCTGCAGAAAATCGAAAGATTGATAAAATTGCAAACTCCCTTTTTTGAAAACACTCATGTAAAACCGTTCATGCGCGCAATGGATAAAGAAAAAATTTTGCTGCGGATTTTTTTTCGCTTTTTGCAAATATTGCATCAGTAAACACGCGGAATGGCTCACAATATGTATGTTTGAAAACACATTTTTAAAGTAGGCCAGGGTTGGCTTTTTGACCAAAAAAAGTTCAGTGATCTCATCATTCAGTGACTGACTCATGAGTACATCATCCTTGTCAATCTCGTGAAGTTGATCAAAATAAATTTCGCGTTTGTCGGCTGTGAGTAATGCAGCAGGCACAAGCGTTTGCCGTCCGGAATCAATTGCGATGGATACCCTCGCCGAACGACTCAATAAACGGTCGCTCAGCAATGAATCAAATTCGGTTTTACCGATGGGGCCGTCAGGCGAATATAGTGATTGGCTAAAATACAAAGCTGGTTTATCAGCATGGCAAATACTGTAGTGAATGTAATTTTTGCCCAGCGTAATGAATGATGCCAAAGGAGCCTGATCATTTTCAATCAGGTGGAGTTGGTCAACAAAAATGTGGTGTTGTAAAGCCATGGCAGAAAGCACAATATTAAAGCAAAAATTGGAAAGTTGTGTGATCTGTGATCGGAGATTGACCACAAGCGACGGCAAAAAGACCCTTGGGGTTTCAGCATGGTACTCGCTGCATTTTTGCTACATTTGCTGCCCTTTGTTTTATCGCAGATGCAGCTACAGGTTCAAAATACTTATCGCAATATCATTCAACTGGCTTTACCGGTGGCTATTGCCATCGTTATTCCGCAATTGAGCATGCTCACCAATACCTTATTCCTCAGCAACTATCATCCGGTATCAGGGGCATTTGGTACGCAAGATCTGCTTTCGGCCACCGGTATAGCGGGCATATACTATCTTACCCTGGCCATGATCTGTTACGGATTGTCGGCCGGTGTGTTGATGTTGCTTAGCCGGAGTGCAGGTAGCAATCAGGCAAAGCAGATCGGAACCATATTTTCGAACGGATTGATCCTTTGCCTGCTGGTGAGTTTGTCGCTTGTATTGATCTCCTGGTTTCTGGGGCCATATATTTTTGAACATACCCTTACAGACCCTGCCGTTCGGCGCGCGGCAAGCGAATTTATCAGTATTCGCCTATGGGGTTTGCCATTCATCAGTTTGTGCCAACTAGCCAATTCATTTTTTCTGTCTACCAGCCATTCACGACTCATTATTGCCGGTTCACTGGCGCAAACATTAACGAATATCCTTTTTGATTATTTACTGATTTTCGGACATATGGGTTTTCCGGAAATGGGTTTGAATGGTACCGCTGTGGCGTCAGTAATTTCGGAAATTGTTTATCTTGCCGTTGCGCATGGTATTTTAATGAGCAGCGCCAAATTTAAGCAGTATGGTTTACGCTATTTTACGCAAGTCGACTGGTTGCTGATCAGGGAGACCTTTTACAAGTCGTCGCCGCTGATCGTGCAATACTTGTTGAGCATCGGTGCCTGGGAAGTGTTTTTTATTTTTGTTGAACATTTGGGCAAAACAGAGTCCGCCGCATCGCAAATTTTGCGTACGGTTTTTGGTGTGGTTGGCATTGCAGCTTTTGCGCTTGGGTCTACAACCAATTCTATGGTTAGCAATCTCATTGGTCAGCAACGCGAGGAACTCGTAATTCCCCTGATCCGCAAAATCATACGGCTTAGTTTCGGTGTTGCCTTTGTGTTGGGTAGCTGTATGTTGTGTTTTCCACGTGCGTTTTTACAACTGTTGTCGAATGATCCGCAAATTGTAAGCACCGGCTTGATGCCTTTACGCATTGTAGTGATCGCGACCTGGACCTTATCGGTTTCCACGGTTTTTTTCAATGCCGTTTTGGGTACCGGTCAAACACGCACCAACATGTACTTTGAACTAATTGCTATTACACTTTATTTGTTGTATTGCTTTGTAATCATCGAATACTGGCGCTTACCCTTGGCATTTGCC
>CAZFKA010000058.1:10539-14428 GCA_964519155.1 uncultured Bifidobacterium sp.
TATTTATTCCGGACACTGGAAGCACGCATTGCGATCCGATGCTGAAAACCAAGCTGTCGGTGGAATACAAAATTGACCGGCAACAAACAAAAGGCAGGATCCGGTGTTCTGTAAATTTTCAATGTTTTTTTTCTGTTTGGATTGCAGTTCTGCAAGGTGGCAAATGCAGGGACGTTGAACGTTTACGGATATGGATGCCCACGAAGAAACCGAGCATTAAAAAAGTCGTTTGAGTTTCCCCAAACGACTTTTTGTCTGATTCAATAAAATGAAGGAGCTTATTGGACCTTTACCTGAAAATCGACACTGATATCTGTATCACCGACTGCACAGGTACCATTTTTTACACCGGGTTGATGTCTGAGTTCAACTTGCATGGTGCCGTTTCCGGCGGCTGTGGTATACCATTTGGTTTGCAATCCGATTGGTAGGCCATTGTTGTCTAAATCGGTTCTCACCACGGTGGCGCTATTGCCTGTTGCCGTAAAGCAAAACAGATGGTCTACGCCTTCGTCCAGCACTTCGTTTGAAATGGTGTCTGCAGGACTTTCCGTTTCGTTAAGCAATAAAATGCTGGTGATCCAAGTTTTGTTCGGCTCCAATTTGATGGTGTCAAAAATGTCATAGCTTAAGCCACCATCTCCATCCGGATCGCGGAACGTTGCAGACTTGACATTCGCATTATTTGAAGAATCTACAAAGGTTATCTTCATCGTTGTAATGACTTCCTCTTCGTTGGCTGGCGGTGGTGGTTCAATAATTTTATTACGGTCCCTTTTGCACCCTGTCCAAATAATAGTTGCGGCGATTGCGATCAATAAGATTGAATTTGTTCTTTTTTTCATTTTTATTTTGTTTTTAATTTTTTGATTAAATTTTTGATGGTTTTATTTTTATTTTTTTGTGTTTGTTCTTAACAGGTCAATTTGATTTGATGTTAAATGGAATTTTTACCCGCAGGGCCACATTTCTTCCCATGGCATCAGTAAAGTACCGAAATCTGTCTAGGTAATCTCTGTAAGATGCGTTGAGTAGATTAAAAATACTTATGCCTATTTCAATGCTTTGTTTGTTTACAAAAAAATTACTGGAAGCATGTAAGTTTATTGTGGAATAGGCAGGCGGGGGTGGCGCAAAATCGCTGTTGGCAGGAACGCGCCATTGTTTTGTAACATACAATAACGAAGCGGAAACATACGCTGATTGCATTCTTTTACCGCTTTTAAATCGGTATATCATTTCGCTTTCATATTTGTCTGAAGGCATCATAATGAGCCAATCATTTTCGGTTTTGTTCCAGGCCCTGAGTATCGATACTTTTTCAGTAAAGTGTATACGTTTGGCGAGTTTATAACTAAGCAACAAATCGGTTCCTTTCAAGATGGCATCGGTTTGTTTGTAGTAAAACACCGGAAAAGCACCATGAATGGTCAGCATGAGCGATGATGCGGGTTGTCGGTAAATGAAATTGTTGATATAATGGATGTATGGCGTTACTTCAATATTCAATCGTTTACCCGGGTTATATTTTACGGTTACAATAGCATTATTGGTTCTTTCTGATTGTAAGGTACTATCTCCATATTCTAATGCTGCAGCACCATGATGTAAACCATTGCTGTACAATTCATTTACCGAGGGAGCACGCCAGGCTGTTCCCAGATTTAGCGAAATATTTAGCGCAGTATCATTTTTAAAAATGAGTCCGATATTGCCGGTGAAATTGTCAAATGTATGCACACGGGTTATTAATTCATAAGTAGCATTGCTTATAAATTGATATTTGAAAATTTGCAACCATTTATAATCATATCTCACACCAGCTTCAATTTCAAATTTGTTCTTCTGCCATCTCTCAATCAGAAAGGCTCCTCCTCCATAATTTTTAAAATTAGGTATGAGTGCTCTGCCATTGTAGGTATTCCCTTGCGTAATGCCGTTCAATCCGAAACTGCCTGTAAATCTTTTTACCCGGTTATGTTCCCAAACAATGTCGCCTGTATGTGTAGTGATGGCAAATTGCAAATCGGGTCTGTTGAGCGCTTTCAGTGAATCGTTTAGCGGAGTGTGCTTATCATACTCGTAACGCAAATTGTATTGCCTTGCATAGATGATGGAAAATCTTCCTGTGTTCTTGATCTTTAAAAAAGATTTTATTTTTAAAAGCTCATGTTCAATATGCTGGTAGGGTCTGCCAATTTTGTAAGTAAACGATCCTGTTTCAAGCGGTACCGGAGAATCAAAAGCTCTTTTGAGGTCGGTGAGGTTACCAAAATGGGAAGCACTGAAAATCCCCACTGTGGTATTAAACTGACTGTAAAATACGTCGGTACCATAGTTCTTCTTTTTCCAACCTAAAGCATAGGAGAAATTATATTCTTTCAGCCCGGTATTTACTAAAATATAATTGGGTGCCGAAATAGTTCCCGATTGCTTTAAGGTTCCCTGTACGCGCCACGAGAGGGCATCAAGTTTTTTAAAATTGCCTTCCACAAAGGCTGATACCGTTCCCGCTCTCCCGTTGGTCATGCCGATCAAATTTAGTTCTCCTCCCATACCTGATGAATCTCTTAGGGGTCTGGGCTCCACTAAAATAACACCGGCAATTGCGTCAGAGCCATAGCGGATGCTGTTTGCTCCTTTAATGACCGATAATTTGTTGGCAATCAAAGGATCAACTTCCGGCGCATGTTCAACACCCCATTGTTGCCCTTCTTGCCTCACCCCATTGTTTAAAACAAGTATGCGATTGCTATGCATACCATGTATCATCGGTTTTGCAATAGAGTTACCAGTATTAAGTGAGTTTACGCCCGTTACACTTTTCAATGCATCGGCCAGTGATTGACCTTTGGCCTGATCGATCTTTTCGTCAGCAACATTTATTTTGGTTTGCGGGGTTTGCTCAGCATGTCTGACAGCCGTAACCTCCACATCTTTTAAGAGTTGTTCATGATGTTCAGGGTAAAAGGTCTTAATGGTTTTTCCCTTTATCAGCAGTTTTTTTTCAATGGTTTTGCAGCCGATATGCGAAACCCTGACGGTATAATTACCCGCACAAATATTGGGTATGTTGAAATTTCCAACACTGTCGGTTACGCCACCTCTTTTTAATTCAACGATGTCTACAATGGCAAACTCCAGCGCTGTTTTATCATGCTCATCAATGACCTTCCCTGACAAGCTGCTTTTGCAGGAGTCGGTTTGTGCCATTAAATTCACTTGTATGACCCCGATAAAAAGGATCAGGAAGCCAATGTGTTTTTTGTTCAACATTTGTATAAAAACCGTTTTTGTCTGATGGATGCAATACGTCCGCCGTGACCTCCCGGGGGCAGGGCAAGCGTATGAAAAGAAAAACTGCAGATGCATACTTAGCAACACCTATACAAAGCATCGCCTTGCCTAGTTGGTAAGAACATCATCAACAAAATCAAGAAACAGTTGGCGGTCCTCGCAGTGGATAAACCGCGTTATATTGCGTAACAATTGCACGCTGTTGAACATCAGAAATAGGATCCTGATAAAATAAAATAAGTTTGAGCTGAAATTCTGCAACAGGAACATCGGAAACCAAAAGAACAAAGTCGCAGAGTTTACAATGTTGTTCGTGTGTACAGAAATGTGTTTTGGTATTCGTGCAGTGTTTATCGTGGCGATGACCGAAAGCGTGGACCTGTGCAGCAATCATTTGCAACAAGAACACTGTTAAAATAAAAATGGATAAACTCTTTCTAAGCTTTAAACACATCTTGGCAAAGATAATGATATTAATGTGAAAATGGCGCAATAAAATCATGTGGCGCGATATGGATAGCATCCTGCCCGTGTTCTTTTATTTATTGACAGGCGATTGGGAAATTCGCTGCCTCCCTATGCACAACGAGTG
>CAZFKA010000059.1:0-9985 GCA_964519155.1 uncultured Bifidobacterium sp.
GAAGTATACGGAAGACAAACAAAATGTCATCGATTATTATAACTCAATCGGCTACCGCGATGCCAGCATTTTGGCCGATACCCTGTATACCGCATCAAACGGCCATATGAATATCGATATCAAAGTAGCAGAAGGTCATCGTTACTATTTTGGTGATATCGAGTTTAAAGGAAATACCAAATACACCGATCAGGAATTGAAAAAAATGGTTGGGATAAAAAAAGGGGATGTCTACAATTCAGAATTACTGGATGCTCGATTAGGCAAAGTGCCTTCAGCAGATGCCGATGGTATCGGATCGCTATATCTCGACGACGGTTATCTTGCGTTCAATACCGATATCGCTGAAAAATCGATCATCGATGACACCATCAATTTTGAAGTGAGAGTGGTAGAAGGCGAACAATATACGATTCGCAATGTGCATATTGCCGGTAACGATAAAACCCATGAACATGTGATCAGACGGGAATTGTATACACGACCAGGCAACAAATTCAGTCGGGCAGACATCATTCGTTCGCAACGAGAAATTTCAAACCTCGGTTTCTTTGATGCGGAAAAAATCGGAATTCAACCCATTCCACACAATGATGGAACCGTAGACATCGACTATACGCTTACCGAAAAATCTGCCGATCAGCTTGAACTTCAGGCCGGATTTGGCGGGGGATTAGGCATCACAGGAACCATAGGGGTTTCATTCAATAATTTCGCTTTAAAAAATATTGGCAAACTCCGTGAATGGGATCCATTGCCCATGGGTGACGGACAAAAATTATCCGTGCGGGGGCAAGCCAATGGAAAATGGTATAACTCCATTACCACCAGCTTTACTGAACCCTGGCTCGGTGGCAAAAAGCCGACTTCATTATCGATCAGTTTATATCGTACCTTTTTTGCCGGAGCATTCGGTACCACCACCACGGGTCACATGACTACCCTCGGTGCCAGTGCATCACTCAGCAAGCGCTTAAAATGGCCTGATGTTAATTTTGTATTGTCGTATGGCTTAAACTATCAGCGATATAATATAGATAACTATACCTTTTTCGAAGATTTTAATAATGGAGTTGCCAATAATCTGAGTCTGAAACTCAATCTGGGTCGCTATTCTGTCGATCAACCGCTATTTCCACGCAGTGGTTCAAATATAAATCTGAGTGCACAGTTCACCTTACCGTATTCGTACTTCAGCGATAAAGATTATGCAACACTTTCTGCCGCTGAACGATATAAATGGATCGAGTATCATAAGTACCGGTTTACGGCCGAGTGGTATCAGCGTATCAAAGGCAATTTGATTTTGAAACTGGCAACCAAGCACGGTTATCTTGCATACTATAATCAAAATGTTCAATCTCCGTTTGAACGATTCCAGGTAGGGGGCGACGGTTTGCAGGGATTCACTATTTATGGTCGTGATATCATTGCCCATCGGGGTTATGAAATTTATTCTGCTACAGCGGGTTCTACTATTTTCAACAAATACACCGCTGAGGCACGCTATCCTTTCTCATTGAATCCTTCTTCTACCATTTATGGTCTTGCTTTTTTTGAAGCCGCAAATGCCTGGAGTAGTTTCAAGAGTTTCAATCCATTTGAGCTGAAACGGTCGGTGGGTGTGGGTATCCGTATCTATCTGCCGATGTTCGGTTTGCTGGGGCTTGATTATGGTTTAGGGATCGATCGGCTTACACCGGGCACAAAATTCGGGCAGGCAACTAAATTCACCTTTATGCTGGGATTTGAACCGGATTGATGGAGCTGAGTCACTATAGAAAATACTAAATAACGCAAACTAATTTTTTAACAATCAAAAATGAAGTTCATGAAAAAATTAATGTTTTTACTGATGTTCACCGTGGGGTTGGTATCGCTGGCCACTGCGCAACGTTACTGCGTGATCGACTCGAAGTATATCCTCGAAAACCTTCCGGAGTATAAGCAGGCGCAGGCGAAACTCGACGAAATATCAGCGCAATGGCAAAAAGAAATTGATGCCAAATTGCAGGAGGTCGACAGAATGTACAAAACCTATCAGTCTGAACAGGTTATGCTGAGCGATGATATGAAAAAGAAGCGTGAAGAGGAAATCATCAAAAAAGAAAAAGAAGCTAAGGACTTGCAAAAGAAGAAATTCGGTTATGAAGGTGAATTGTTTAAGAAGCGACAAGAATTGGTAAAGCCTGTGCAAGACAAAGTATATAATGCAGTGCAAAAGCTGGCTGCTTCAAAAGCGTATGATGTAATCTTTGATAAATCGGCTGATCTCAGTGTATTTTATGCCGATAACAAAATTGATAAAAGTGATGAAATCCTTAAGGAACTGGGCATTTCATCACCCGCTAAAAAATAAAGTAAACAACGGTACTTTTTCAAAATTGTCTATATTTGCGAACTAAAAAATAAAAAAACAAAAACCAAAACGTAAAATGAAAATCAATATCACGCGTACAAAGCTTGTTTTAGGAATTGCCCTCTTGCTGGCCTCAGTGTCAGGCTTTGCGCAACAAAAGATCGGATATATTAATTCAGAAGAATTGATTTTATCAATGCCTGAAGCCAAAAAAGCAGATGCTGATATCAGTGCTTATGCGAAAACCTTTCAGGATCAGTTGGCCACCATGCAAAAGCAGTTGGAAACAAATTACAAAGCCTACGAAAAGGATGTAAAAACCATGACAGAGGCGATGAGAGAAGTAAAAGAAAAAGAATTACAGGATCTGCAAGCCCGTATTCAATCGACGCAACAAAGTGCCGAAGAAAAGATCGCGAATAAAAGACAAGAACTGTTGAAACCGATCACCGAGAAAGCGGATAAGGCGATTCAGGAAGTTGCAAAAGAAAAAGGCTATTCTTATATCCTTGATGCCAGTACCGGTACGATCGTATATGCTACGCAGGCTGACAATATTATTCAGGATGTAAAAAATAAATTGGGTATCAAAGACGCCCCTAAAGCCACTCCTAAATAATTGTTGCAAAATAAATTACAGAAGCCACACGTCCAGGTGTGGTTTTTTTTTACCCAGACCTTCAGCAATTTGTATTCCCCGCTTGTAAAGGTTCAGCACAATTTTTCTTCTGAAATATTTAACACTGCAACTCCTCTTTGATAGCGAAGCAAAGAAAGCAACTGTTATATATTTACAGACATAAACCTGTTGCATGCGCCAAATCATCCTTCTCTTTATTATTATTGGTTTTGCTAACACGGTATTTTCACAAGCAAGCATCAATGGGAGCATTCGCGATACGGCTTTGTCAAAAGGTCTGAGGGAAGCCAGTATTGTGTTGATCAAAAAATCCGATTCATCCCTGGCAGCGTTTACACGGACAAATGAACTAGGCATTTTTCAAATGAGCATTCCGGATACGGGACTGTATAAATTGTTGTACACCCATCCGAATTATGCTGACTACAGTGAAGAGATCAGGATCGGTGCAAAGAATGAAAATATACCCGCCAGAAACATTTATATGACCACCCGTTTGCGTATGCTGAAAGAGGTGATCATCAGTGGCAGAGGTAGCATGCGGATCAAAGGCGATACAACGGTCTATATTGCAGATAGTTTTAAAGTTAGTGAAGGCGCAAATGTTGAAGAACTACTAAAATTGTTACCCGGTATTGAGGTCAGTAAAGATGGGAGTATCAAAGCACAAGGGCAAACCGTACAAAAAGTTTTGGTAGACGGCGATGAATTTTTTGGAGATGACCCTACCGTGGCTACGCAGAATCTTGAATCGAAAGTTGTAGACCGCGTGGAAGTGTTTGACAAAAAAAGCGATCAGGCCGAACTCACCGGTTTTGATGATGGTGAAAAGACCAAAACCATTAACCTGAAACTAAAAAAGGGTATGAATAAGGGGATGTTCGGCAAAATTGAAACCGGCGCCAACCCGCATTTGCAAAACAACAATAAAGTCATGATCAACCAGTTTGAAGATAAGCGAAAAATCGCTGGTTATGGCATTATCGGCAATACATACGATATTCATCTTAATTGGAATGATGCATCGAAATATGGTGGCGATGATATTGAGATGGATGACGATGGCAATATGTACCGCTACAGTTACGACGACGGCTCAGATGGCGGCAATGCTGATGAAGGATTGCCGGCGCATATTCAGGGAAGTGTTTCATTCAGCGATAAGTGGGATGACGATAAATTGAAGGTCAATGCATCAGCTGCTTATAAAAAGAAAGATATTATTCGCCACAATACCGGCAATACGCAAACAGTGTATAGCAACGATACCGTGGAGAATAGCAGCATTGAAGACATTTATGCCACCCGTGCTCAACCGTCCGGCGTTGCCCGCTTCGAGTGGAAGCCCGATACTACCCTTACACTTCGGGGAGGATTGAACCTCTCACACGATCAACTCGAAAAGCGATCAGTCGCGTCATTGGTTAATCGTCGTCAGGGTGACGATACCTTGTCGAGCAGTACACGAAATTTATACGCTAATTCTGCCAAAACTAATATGAAGGCGGATATTACCGTAATGAAAAAGCTTAAAAGGAAAGGTCGTTCATTTTCACTGGCTGAAACGTATACCCTGGGAAATCAACGTGGTCGAAATGAACTTACTGCCAACAATGTACTGGAGTCGCAGCATCAATTACAAGATCAGGTATCCACCATGATCACATCCTCAGCAAGTACCCATACCCGACTGGTGTATACCGAACCCTTGCTTGGGCAAAAAGTGTTGATGGAGGCCAATTATTCTTTTTCTTATAAAACCGGTGAACAGGACTTCAGCACCTATGCACCCGATTCAAATCATGAAGAATACAATGTAGCGATTGATAGTCTCACCAATCATTTTCTAACCGATGTGTCAACCCATAGAGGAGGTTTACGGTTTAGACTGCAACAAAAAAAATATAATCTCTCCATCGGAATGGATGTAGCCAACGCAAGATTTGTGCAACAAAACCTAAGCAACGGGATCAATTATGATTATTCCCGTTTGAATATTTTTCCGCTGCTGTCTATGAGTTATAAATTTACATCAAGTTCCAATTTGTCTATCAATTATTCAGGGAGCACACAACAACCTACTTTGGCCCAGCAACAACCGATAACCAACAACAACAATCCGTTGAATATTGTAAAAGGTAACCCCGCACTGAAGCAGGAATATAACCAGAGCGTCAATATCAACTTCTGGGATTATAAGATGATTACCGAACGTTCGTTTTGGATCGGCGGTTATGTGTCAAATACCATACAGAATATTTCCAATACCTACACATACGATGCTACTTATGGACGAAACATTACAAGCTATACCAATCTCAACGGCGTATTGTATGGCACGATGTGGGCCGGAGTGAGACGCAAACTCAATACTGTATGGAGTGGCGGAATCGATTTTGATATGAATATGGGGCGAACACCGTATATGCAGGAAGCACAAAAATTATTTCAAAATAATTACGGCTTATCCTTCCGGCCGAATATACGCTACTACCTCGAAAATAAATTTTCTGTTTCGCTCGATATGGCGGTGGGCCGTCAGTACAATAAAGTGGGAAGCAACAACTGGACTGCTTATTGGACGTCGCAACCCGAGCTTGAATTGAAGTTTTCACCACTCAAACGCATGCGCTTCAGTACCGAGATTAGTCTCGATTACCGACAAAAGACACCTCCGTTTCGTACCGACTTCAAACGGTTGTATTGGCATGCAAACGCAGAAGCGGATCTCAATAAAAAGCGTAACCTGATCTGGACCTTCACCGTCAGAAATATTTTAAATCAGCATTATGGATACAGCCGGAATTTTTATGGGAATACCATCGCTGAGGTCGACAACCTGACGCTCAGACGCTACTGGCTGACAGGGATCACCTGGAAGTTCAATAAAAGTAAAATTAAAAAGGAGGCTGAAGACGATGATTTCTTTAGCAACTACTAATACCATCAGCCATGAAAATAAATAAGATTTGGATCCTCTTGTTTTCTGTCCTGTTTTTCGGATATGCTTCAGCACAACAAAACATCATTCACTATGGTAAAATTTATTTTGAACATAAGGTCAATACCCATAAACGAATGGTTCGTGACGAGGATGATGCAGAGTGGTTTGAACGCATGAAGGATAAAATTCCGAAATACAAAATTACAAATTATGAACTCGATTTTAATGCGGATGAATCGTTGTATTACAAATCAAAAAAGCAACCCGAACCCGATCCGAATACACCACTCTGGCTGAAAAATGACGATGCCGTATGCACGATGTATAAAAATATCCGCGACCAGCGCATAGTATATCAAAAAACTTTGCTCAGTAAGTTGTTTCTAATCAGCGATAGCCTGATGAAATATAAATGGACCATGACCAATGAATTCCGGATTATAGCCGGGTACAATTGCCGACGCGCCACGACCATCATCATGGACTCGGTATACGTTATCGCTTTTTATACCGATGCTATTCTCCCGTCGAATGGCCCCTTGTCGTTGACGGGACTACCGGGAACAATACTGGGTGTTGTTGTCCCGCGGTTGAATCTGACCATTTTTGCCAACAAGGTGGAACTTGCCTCCCGCGAACAGACAGTTTTTAATATTCCCCAAAAAGGAAGCCCGGCAAGCTACCGCGAAGCAATCGATATTTTGCAATCAAAATCGAGCAATACCTGGTTGAAAAGATATGTTGCTGAAAGTATCTGGGATCTGCGATTATAACTGACCATACAAGGGTATATCTATTTTCTATACACGATTGAAATGTATGTAATCAAAAATGCCTTCGCTAAAAAAGCAGCCATTACATTTAGCAAAAAAAATATGAAAATTGCTACATTGATTATTACCTATCTCGTCGGTCTGCTTTTCTTTGTTTTCGGACTCAATTATTTTTTAAACTTTATGCCCAAGCCGCCACTGGAAGGCGATGTAAAAGTGTATAGCGAACTGATGTTTAAAACGCACTATATGTTGGTAGTCAAAATTTTGGAGATCATCATCGGCGCGATGTTGTTGATCAATTTCAAACGCCCGTTGGCTTGGCTCTTATTGCTACCGATCGTTGTGAATATTGTTTTATTTGAAGTGTTGATTGCATCACAACCGGGCATTGGCATCGCCTTATTGCTGTTGAACTTCTTTATGTTGTATGTTCACAGAGAAAAGTACAAAACCTTACTCAGTTAGCACAAACTGAAAAGGATCAGCAGTTCCGGCTTCCAAAAAAAACCTTAGTTGTTGACGATTGTTCCGATAGGTTCACCATTGATGATTTTCAGTAAATTGCCGGGTGTATTCATGTCAAATACGACGATGGGCATTTTATTTTCCTGACATAAGGTAAACGCAGTCATATCCATTACTTTCAGATTTTTGCTAATGGCATCGTTAAACGATATCGTGCTAAATTTTTTTGCGTCTTTATTTTTTTCCGGATCGCTGTCGTAAATACCATCCACTCTTGTTCCTTTCAAAATTGCATCTGCTTTGATCTCCACAGCACGGAGCGACCCTGCTGTATCAGTGGTAAAATACGGATTGCCTGTGCCGGCACCAAAAATCACAACACGGCCTTTTTCAAGATGTCTGATAGCGCGGCGACGAATAAACGGCTCAGCAACCTGATCCATTTTTATCGCCGTTTGCAATCGTGTTTGCACACCGGTTTTTTCAAGCATACTCTGCATGGCGATTCCATTGATGACCGTTGCCAGCATACCCATATAGTCGCCTTGCGCCCGTTCAATGCCGGTTTCGGTTTCATTCATTCCGCGGTAAATATTGCCTCCGCCAATGACCAGGGCTACCTGTATTCCCCGGTCGGTGATCGACTTGATGTCATTGGCATATTGCGCCAACATATCAGGGTCGAGACCAAAACTTTTGTCGCCCATCAGGCTTTCTCCGGAGAGTTTTAATAATACCCGTTTATATTGTGGAGTCATATAGCGTTTCGTAATATTTTGCGCAAAGATAAACCGCCGTTTTACATTCTAAAGGAATCACCTGAATTCCTTTTCCCTTAAAGGCGGTTTTCTTTCCATACAAAGGTTTCATCGCTCAACAGTTCCTTGCCCCAAACCGGCACCTTTTTTTTGATTTCTTCCACAACGGCTGCACATGCGCTGATGGCCATATCGCGATGAATAGACGAGGTAAACACAAACAATGAAATTTCTCCTGCATTTACTCTACCCAAACTGTGATAGATATGCATGCAGGTTAGGGCATATTTCGCAAAAGTGGCTTCCCTAATTTCATGAAAGGTCAACGATGCCATCTCTTCGTAAGCAGTATATTCAATTGCAACGACCGTTTTATCGTTCACTTGATCATGCCGAACTTGTCCGAGAAAAATACTATGGGCACCAATATTTTTTTGGGTCGCATGGGAGGCAATTCGTTCAGCAATAAAAGCAGGACTGATAGCGCCCTTGACAAAACAGTTTTTTATTTTTTTTTTATTCATGATGTTCCCATTTTAGTAATCCGCCCTTCAGATGGTAGACTTGCGGATAATGACATTCTTCCGTTAAAAATTCAAGGGCTGTCTGGCTCCTGATACCGGCGTGACAAAATAATAAAATGGTTTTTTCAGGGTCGGCTTTTTCCGGATGTTGCAGCAATTCCGATAAAGGAATGAGTTCGCTCGCAAAAGATGCCAAACCACTTTGCTCATCTTTATTGCGCACGTCAATCACTTGTACATGGCCATTGCTTATTTTTTGTAAAAATGCTTCGCGGTCGAGGGCCCGATTTTCTTGTTGCGGAAAACAAAGTTGGTCGTAGGCATACTGCAAAAATTCTTTTGCTGACCGGGGTCTATGGTCAATTAAATCGCTGGCGTGCATATCAATTTTATATTGTTGATGGCTCAAAAAATTATAGATCAGCAATTCATTTTCCAATTTGCCCGGCAGATTGCCCAAATGCTTTACAACTTCCAATGCCTGCAAACTTCCTACAATGCCGGTAATCATGCCCAAGGTGCCCGACACGTTGCAACTCCTCAGTTCATGTTGCCGAACGGTACCGAAAAGGTCGCGTAAATTTAGTTGTCGCTCAGTACTATTGAAAACAGCCAATTGGGCTTCATATTGAAAAACGGCACCGTACACCAGTTTTTTGTTCAGCAGCAGACAAGCATCATTGATCAGCAAGCGGGTAGCCATATCATCGGTACAGTCAACGATTATATCATAGGCGGGGAAAATATCTAAGGCTTGCTGTTGATCCATAAAAAACGGATAGAGCGAAAGAGTCGTCGCAGGATTGAGCGCACTCAATTTTTCTTGGGCCACCACTGTTTTTTTTCTGCCGGTATCGGAGGAACCGAATAAAATTTGGCGATGTAAATTACTGACTTCCACTTTATCGCCATCACATATCCCCAAATGTCCGATGCCCGCGGCTACGAGAAACTGTGCACAAGGGCATCCCAATCCACCCGCACCAATGATCAGTACACGCGAAGAAGCGATTATAGACTGTGTTTGGTGGCCAAAGCCAGGCAACAACATCTGTGTTCGATATTTCTCAAATCCATCCATACCTGTCAAGTTTATCCACCGGAGAAAGGTGGCAGCAGCGCAATTTCATCACCAGCCTGTAAGCAAATATTCGAAGTAACAATTTGCCGGTTAACAGCAATGGAATAGCTGATATGTTCAATACCCGGATAGATACGGGTTAAAGTACGTAATAAACTGTCGCTGTCATTTTCCCGCTGAATCATAATCATGGGTGTGTGAGTGATTTCCGCCACTGCGCCAAAGAAAAGTATTTTTAATTGTTCATCCATACATGTGCATTTTGCAGATCACCAGGCGTGTTCACATTATGAAACAAATGTGGAGCGATATCATTGAATAACCTGCGATCGACAAAGTTAGTATCAAAATGAAGGAAAAAATCACTCAGTTTAACAATACCCCTCAACAATAGGTCATGCCATTTTTGCTTACATGATTTGTGGTAAACGCTAAACA
>CAZFKA010000059.1:9995-14380 GCA_964519155.1 uncultured Bifidobacterium sp.
CCGTACCGGGAACCGTAATCGAATGCCCGTTGCTCTGGGTCAAAATTTGCTGCACTGCTTCAGCCCGTATGAAAGGCATATCGCAACTGGTAATAAAAATATATTCAGATGCAGTATCCTGCAATGCCGCATCGATAGCCGCTGCAGGGCCTTTCCCGGTTTCCGCATCCGAAATGATCCGTTTGCCAAATCCACCACCAGGCACTTCATTGCCTACAAGCGTTATCTCCAGCGACAATTGCTGCAAAGTATCCAAAGCATAACTTAACAACGGGCGATCGTTCAGTAATACCATCGCCTTGTTAGTGCCCATGCGTCGGCTTTGTCCACCCACCAAGATATATGCGGAATATTGTTGCATCATGTTATCAGGAAAATAAAAGAGGACTTAACCAGTCGATCAATAATTTCAGCGAAGCCATCATCAATACAACTGATAATACCAAACGTAAAACCGGCACATTCCATTTTCGGGCGCCAAAAAACGAACCGATCAATCCTCCGCTGACGGCAAAAGCTATCATCAGCAACATCGATTTTTCCCAAACAATTCCTTTTTGCATTTGCGCCACTAACCCGCTCACAGAGTTAACAAAAATAAATAATGCACTGATGGCAGCGGCCTCTTTCATTTTGCTCCAGGCCAGCAACAAAAGCAAAGGGGTGAGTAATATACCGCCACCAATACCGAGCATACCCGACAAAAATCCGATGCCAGCCCCGGTGACGAGCAGCGGTATCAAAGGAGGTGTTTGGGCATGTTCTTTTTCTTTGACGGGGAAAATAAAACGCAAAGAGGCGAGCAGCAATACAAGGGCGAGTATGCGTTTGTACCACAAATCATCGATATGCATAAGGCTTCCCAAAAAAGCACAAGGAACTGAAGCGATGGCTAGCGGTAAAAATAATTTTATATTGAAATAACCGCTTCGACTATATTGAATAAAGGCAATGAAAGACACCAGACAGTTCAGGACCAACGCAACAGGTTTGGCGGTGGCTGCAGTGATATTCGTCAATGCCATCAGGGCCAGATAGGCACTGGCGCCCCCATGCCCGACAGCAGAATATAGGCAGGCCGATATAAAGATCAACGGGAAAAAATAAATTGGTAGGTCTTGTATCATCAGGTCAGCAAATATACACACACTAAATCTCCGTAACGAATGGCGTGATCGGCTTCTGTGATCTCAATCAAAGCGTCGGCTAGCGCATAGGTATTCATTTTATACGATTCCTGATGGGGAAGAATTTCGACACCCTTTTCAACGATTTTTCCCTTTAAAAAGTGAGTCAAACCGGGCTTTTTGTCGTAAGGGGTTAAGCAGCGAAGTTGTAAGGTAGGTAACGCTGTTTTCTTAAAGCCCATCCTTTGACGCAAACACGGGTAAACATATTGATAAAAGCAAGTGAGCACTGAGGCGGGATTGCCGGGAAGTCCGAAAACGACTACATGCTGTTTTTTGCCAAAATAGAGGGGTTTGCCTGGCTTTTGTGCAACACCATGAAAAATTTTATCCACGCCGAGGCGATGCAGCGTATCTGCTACAAAGTCGTAATCACCAACCGATACGCCACCCGTAATGAGGAGTACATCACACGTTTGCAAACTTTTTTCAACTGATTGCAGCAATGCTTCACGATCGTCATCCACCGTTCTGATGAGGTGCGCATCGATTTGCATGGCTTGCAAAGCCTGACGTAATGCAAAGGAGTTACTTTCAAATATCTGTGACCCTTGGGGTTTGCTTCCGGGTTGTACTAGTTCCTTGCCGGTACAAAGGATATGCACCCGCGGTTTTCTGATCACATTTATTTTATCAAAACCCAGCCCTGCCAATAGGGCAGCAGCGCCGGGCGTAATCGCTGCCCCTTTTGGCAACACGCGTTCTCCTTGTTTGGTTTGCGACCCCACCGGACGAATATTCATTCCCGGGCGAAGCGGAAAGTCGCCGACGAACAGTTCATTTCCCTTGTTGCTGACCCATTCCTGTTGGATAACCGCATTGATACCGTCCGGTATTTTCGCCCCGGTAAAAATACGAACCGCTTCACCCTTCGCCGGCGAAGCAGCATCTTGTAGGCTTCCGGCTTGCTGTTCGCCGATGAGTGTAAAGCTCCGTTCAGGGGAGGTATCGGTTAAATGCACCCCATAGCCATCCATAGCCGATTGGGCAAAACCGGGAAAGTCGATCGATGCATGAATATCCTGCGCCAGCGAATAACCGCAACCTTCGCCCAATAAAACACTTTTATGTTCAAGTTCGGTACTATTGTCGGATACCATTCTTTTGGCAATGTCAACGGCAAGCATGTCAGTAAATTGTCATTTTTTACAATGTTAAAAAAAAACTAACGGTTTTTTGAATAATGTGTAAGAATAGTTTTAATTTTATTGCCTTCAAAATATATAACCATGTCAGTATTTTTACGAAAATTACTTAGCAAACAAATATTTTATTTTTTCCTTCCCTGCTTCATTTTTCTGGCGCCCCAAACACAAGCTCAGGTATTTTGGACTGAAAATTTTTCAGCGCCAGCCTGGACCTTGAATGTGCCAACCGGCGTGAACGATCTGGATGCCAACTATTTCGACATTTCAGATGCAGAAGGAGGAGGAATTACGCCCAATTTGGGTGCACCCGGTAGTTGTGGTGTTGCATTGAATGGCAACAATACTTTGTTTGTAACCAGCGCCCTGGCCGGTGGAGGTGCAGCCTACAATTCAGGCGGATTCTGCGGTCTGGGTATTTGTGTTACCACCAATGTTCGTTCAGAATCGCCCACGATCAATTGCACCGGTAAGATCAATATCACGATTGATTTCAACTACATCGAAAATGGCGATGGCGCAATTGATGATGCAGTAATGTGGTATTTTGATGGGGTGTCATGGTCGGTATTGAGCAATATGCCAAAAACACTTACAGGTTGTGGCGGACAGGGACTTTGGACGTCTCACTCTGTACTGTTGCCGGCGTCTGCAAACAATAATCCCAATGTAAAGATTGGGTTTGGATGGACGAATAACGATGATGGACTCGGAACAGATCCTTCATTTGCGGTTGATGATATTACAGCCAGTACTCCGGTTGGAGGAAGTTTGAGTACTGATCCGATCGCTATCCTGACCTATTGTTCGTGTGCGACCCTGAATGTGAATTATACGGCGTCGGCTGCTATTCTACCGGGCAATGTGTTTACTGCTCAGTTGTCTGACCCCAGCGGTAATTTTGCTTCACCGGTGAACATTGGCACGCTTGTCGGTAATGCACCGAACGGAACTATTGCCTGCACCATTCCTTGCAATACACCCAATGGAACCGGCTACAGGATTCGAGTGATCAGTTCCACACCACCCATCAATGGAACAGATAACGGTGCCAATATCACCATCAATACAACGCCACAGGTTGTGATCAATCAGGTTACCGTAAACTGCGTCGATACGCTAACGGCCATTGCAACCGGAGGAGGAATCGGCGGCCCTGCAAATGGAACAAAATATTATATCACCGATCAAGCGCCTTGGGGACAACCCGACAATGTTAATGCGATGAATGACGTATTTGGTGTGGGTGGTTGGACACAGGCAAACTTTTCAGCGGTTGCTGCAACAATTTTTGTACCGGGAACGCAGTTCGTTTTCATCGATGGATCTGATGCCAATGCGATTGCCATGAACAACTTCATGACAGCTAATCTGACATTGATTGAAAATTGGGTAAATGCGGGCGGTCGATTATTTTTAAACTCAGCACCTAACCAGGGGGGAAATATGAACTGGGGCTTTGGCGGTGTGACCCTTGACTATAATGGTGGACAGGCCAGTGTTTCTGCTACGGTGCCCGGTCATCCAATCTATCTCGGTCCATTCGTTCCGATTACAACAGCTTATACGGGTAGTAATTTTTCGCATGCCCGTATTATCGGTGGGGGAACTACCTCGCTGCTGGAAGGTTTTGGTGATGTTTGTCTCAGTAGCAAACCTTGGGGTTCCGGTTTGGTGATGTTTGGTGGTATGACAACTCCGTTTTTCCATTTACCGCTCATTGAAGCCCAAAACCTTAGAAGAAACATTTTGTCGTACGCTTCCGGCGCGGCTATTGCTGTTGCGTATACTTATTTATGGCAACCTACAGGCGCCACGACGCAGTCAATTGTTCCGGTTGCTTCCGGTATTTATACCGTAACGGTTACCAATAATGGATGTGTGGGTACAGCTACGATCAATGTAACCGTAAATCCTCAACCAACCGTAACGGCAAATGCCAATCCGGCTTCAGTTTGTCCGGGCAATACCACGATCTTAACCGGAGGCGGCAATGCAATCCTATACACTTGGAGTGGTGGCGTTGTAGATGGGGTTCCATTTGCACCACCAG
>CAZFKA010000060.1:0-9200 GCA_964519155.1 uncultured Bifidobacterium sp.
CATCCTCCGTGCTGCCCTGAATTTGGCCACTTCTTCAAATAAATGATTGTGGGCATTAAAAAAGAATGACAATCGTCGGGCAAAAACATTGATATCAAGCCCCTTGTCTAATGCGGCTTTCAGATAGGCCTTGCCATTCGCTAAAGTAAAAGCCAATTCCTGCACTGCTGTACTTCCCGCTTCACGGATATGATACCCGCTAATAGAAATCGTATTCCACTTGGGTACTTCGCGGCTGCAATATTCAAAGATATCAGTGATGAGGCGCATACTCGGTTTAGGCGGATAAATATAGGTTCCTCGTGCTGCATACTCTTTCAGGATATCATTCTGAATAGTACCGGAAATTTTACGGATATCGGCACCTTGCTTTTTGGCGAGAGCAATATATAAAGCCAGCAAAATAAAACCACTGGCATTGATGGTCATAGAGGTACTGACCTGCTCAAGCTGAATACCTTTAAACAAACGTTCCATATCTTCGAGGGTATCAATGGCAACCCCCACTTTTCCCACTTCGCCCCGAGCCATGGGGTCGTCGCTATCATAGCCAATTTGTGTCGGCAAATCGAACGCAACACTTAAACCGGTGACACCGTTATTCAGCAAAAAGTGATATCGCTCATTGGATGCTTCGGCGGTACTGAAGCCCGCATATTGCCGCATAGTCCAGGGTTTATCACGATACATTCCTTCGTGCACACCACGCGTATACGGAAACGCACCGGGCAAACCGGGTGTGGCTGTGGTATGGGTGTACAACCGGTTGATTTCGATACCTGAATCCGTTTTTACTGTTTTCTCTGTCATGGGTTTTGTTTTAATGCACATCGGTGGGGTATACCCTCGCGTGGCGAAGGGATGGAAACGATCGACTGCGGCTGCAAATATATCTGAAAAAAGAGATGTTTTATTCGGGTATCGCCGGGAGACAGATATTCAATATTAGCCCTTATCTTTAAGGCGCAATGAAAATCCATCGGCTTTGGCTGATTATTTTGGCCTATCTTGTAAGTGCATACGACAGTTATGCACAACGCTGCGAAGGACGTGAGCCTGTATTTTTTGGTGGCGAGATCCGATGCAGTGATGCTCCCTATAAACTCGTTTTTGCTGATGAGTTTGATGGCAATACTTTGGATACAACGAAATGGTTTACTTACCTACCAGTTTGGCCTACCTTAAATGATCAATCGTTGTTCGCCCGAACACATGATGTAAATACTTCGCCGCAAAGTTTCAAAGAAATGCAGATTTATCGGGATGCCAATGTAATAGTATCCGATGGTACCGTAAAATTGCAAGCAAAAAAAGAAACGGGTAATTGGTTTGGGGTTACAAAAGATTATTCCTCCGGATATATGGAAGCAAAAACACCTTTTCGTTATGGCAAAATAGAAGTCCGTTTCAAAATGCCAAAAGGTTCAGGATTTTGGCCTGCGATATGGCTTTGGGGAACCGGTGAGGATATAGCAGGTATAAGAAAAACGCAAGAAATCGATATTCTTGAATATTGCGGCGAAGAACCTTCACGGCATCACATTACATTCCATTACAAAAACAATTCTGCCAATTGCGAGTCAATCCAAAGCCCCTTTTCTTATAGATCAGTTGACTTCGCTGACGGATTTCATACCATAACTTGTGTATTCAATCCACAATTTATCAAAGTCTATTGTGATGATCAACTGGTGCGGTATGAACCGGTTTTGCGAAGCATTGGTGGAGATATTTTGAATTGCGGAGAAAAAATCGCTTGGGGCTCTTACCTTTTTAGTAACTATACACCAACGATCTATCAAACACTGATTTTAAATCTTGCGATCAGCAGCCCAAACAATTCATATTGTAACCCCGTGGATGCGAAAACCATTTTCCCAGCCCAAATGGAAATCGACTATGTTCGTGTATGGCAACAAAATATCCAAAGTGGATTTATTGATTTAGATGATTTCAATTCTCATTTGCAACTCTATCCAAATCCTGCCAGCACCGATTTTTCGTTAGCTTTTTCAGAAAACTATCAACAATATATTTCAGTGCTCAAAATTGCACACAGTATTAGCGGACAGGTAGTAGTCAACACGCAATCGATATCACCCAGCAATCACTTCAATTGTGCAGGTTGGCAAAAGGGTTTATATGTCGTTTACATGAAATTAATTCAGGGCCAGACTGTAAGCAAAATGATTTTGATTCAGTAATCGCGTGGGAATTTGGTAAGGCCAAATCTTGCAAATCTATATCACCTTACACGATATTCGCACCTCAACAGAACTGATGTTGGGCAAAAAAGCTATTTTAGCGTTTCTATTGCTTATCGGCAGCCTGTCGCTGCTAAAACTGTCCGCAAAAAAATGAATCAAAAATTCACACGCATCCTCCTCGATATTCGGACATGGATACTGTTTGCCTTCGTTTTGCGATTGTATGGTATCACCAATCCTCCACTCGAGATCGGACATAACTGGCGGCAATCGTTAACGAATATGATCGCGCGGAATTTTACAGAAGGCCATCCGAATATTTTATATCCTCGAATTGATATGTGTGGCAACGGAAGCGGAATAATTGGATCAGAATTTCCGCTTTTCAACTATTTAATTAGTATTCTGATCGAATTGTTTGGGAATGAGCATTGGTATGGACGACTGATTAATCTTATATTCTCAAGCATTGGTATTTTCTTTTTTTTCAAATTTTGCGAAAAGATCATCGATCGGAAAACTGCCTTTTATGCGACAATTTTACTTTTGTTTTCCATTTGGTTTGCATTCTCGAGAAAGATAATGCCGGACACCTTCAGCGTTTCATTGACCATTATGGGTCTCTATGCTGGCCTATGTTACTTGCGCAACGGCAAAATGTATCAAATTATTTTATATACGCTGTTGATCACGGGAGGCATATTATGCAAAATTCCGGCTTTATCTCTGCTTGCTTTTTTACCCCTGCTGTATTTTGCAAAAGAGATAAATAACCTTCGCAAATTATTATTAACCCTTGCTACGCTGCTTGCGGTCACAACTGCCTGTTGCTGGTATTTCTACTGGGTACCCTACCTTGTAAATACGTATCAGTTTGCGTTGTATTTCCCGAAGGGGCTTTGGGAAGGATTTAAAGAAATTCTTCCCTACTTAAATGATTTTCAACAACGATTTACCGTGACGGCTTTCTATTCGTATCTCGCTTTCGTTCTCTTTTTGTTAGGATTGATTCATATGTTTAAAAATAAAAACAGGATGCTGCACTATGGTCTCGCGCTTATTACACTAGTGTTTTTCGTTTTTATTTTGAAAACAGGTGCCGTTTTCCCGCTACATAATTATTATATAATTCCGTATGTTCCTGTCATGGCTATTATTGCTGCGATAGGATTGACAAAGCTTCCGGTCAAATATCAAACTATCGTTTTAAGCCTAATCGTTATGGAAAGTCTCGCAAACCAATTTTATGATTTGCGTATACCTGAGCGTGATAAATACAAGGCAGGTTTAGAAGGAATTGTTGCAGCAAATATTCCCCACGGCAAATTAATCGTGATCAACGGAACCCAATCGCCGCAACAGATTTATTTGGCTCATCGCAAAGGGTGGACCGTCAGCAATGAAATTATGAATCAAAGAGACCTCGACAGTCTGGGCAAATTAGGGGCATCTTATGTCGTCGTAAATAAGAAAGCGTTTACAGGGTATATCGATTACTATCCGCTTCGATACGCTGACAGTGCTTTTGCAATTTATGAAATAATTGATCAGTAAAATGAATGTTGGTAACAAGCAACCCTTCAAGTCCGGTTTATCCCGCAACGCATTTCGCCCCATCCTGATCCAGCCCCTGAAAAAATAGCCCCGGCTGTAGCGGAAAGCCTTTTTGTGTTGTGTAGCCAAAGCGAAACAACAAACAAAAAGCTTGCAGCGAAAGACGGGAAGATGGCTGCCCAAAGAACCGCCGCTGCGCTTCCACTTTTACCCGAAAAACCACTGATTTACAAAATGCAATTATTTAACTGATCGTGTATTTTTTCTCGAAAAATTAAACTACCTTTGCACCTCAAAAAAATCAGGCCTGTCCTGAAATTTTTTACATACATCATATTTAAAAACTAAAAAAATGGCAGACTTACGCTACCAACGCAACTTCGGGATTGCCGCTCACATTGATGCGGGCAAAACGACAACCACTGAACGTATCCTTTACTACACCGGTGTGAACCATAAAATCGGTGAAGTACATGACGGCGGTGCTACCATGGACTGGATGGCCCAGGAACAAGAAAGAGGGATCACTATCACCAGTGCTGCCACTACCTGTTTTTGGAATTTCCCAACTACCCAGGGTCAAAAACTTCCTGATACCAAACAATATAAATTTAATATCATCGATACTCCGGGTCACGTTGACTTTACCGTGGAGGTTGAACGTTCGCTGCGTGTACTCGACGGCTTACTGGCATTGTTCTGTGCTGTATCGGGTGTTGAACCGCAGTCGGAAACCGTTTGGCGTCAGGCAAATCGCTATCGCGTACCCCGTATCGGTTTCGTAAATAAAATGGACCGCAGCGGTGCCGACTTTTTGAATGTCGTAAAACAGGTTCGTGAAATGCTTGGCGCGAAAGCCGTGCCGTTACAATTGCCCATTGGCGCTGAAGATAACTTCAAAGGCGTGGTTGATCTGATCACCATGAAAGCGATCGTATGGGACGACGCTACGCAAGGTATGACTTATAAAGAAGTGCCAATACCGGAAGAAATGATTGATGAAGTGAACCAATATCGTCAGGAACTGGTAGAAGCCGTTGCAGAATACGACGAAAACTTACTTGAAAAATTCTTTGATGATCCGAACAGTATCACCGAAGACGAAATGCATGAAGCGATTCGAAAAGCCGTTATTGATATTTCGATCATCCCGATGATGTGTGGATCGTCATTTAAAAACAAGGGCGTACAAACAGCGCTGGACGCGGTTTGTCGTTACCTGCCCGGTCCGCTCGATATCGAAGCGGTAAAAGGGACCAACCCTGACAGCGGTGAAGAAGAAAGTCGTTCGGCGAATGCAAAAGAACCGTTTTCGGCCCTGGCATTCAAAATCATGACCGATCCTTTTGTGGGTCGTCTGGCGTTCTTCCGTGCTTATTCCGGTCGTCTCGATTCAGGTAGCTACGTATTGAATACCCGTACGGGGAAAAACGAACGGATCAGCCGTATCATGCAGATGCATGCAAACAAACAAAACCCTGTCGACTTTATTGAAGCAGGTGATATTGGTGCCGCAGTTGGATTTAAAGACATCAAAACGGGTGATACCCTTTGCGATGAAAAACATCCGATTGTATTGGAAAGTATGACCTTCCCTGAACCGGTAATCTCGATTGCGGTAGAACCAAAAACACAGGCAGACGTAGATAAGATGGGTATGGCGATTGCCAAACTCGTAGAAGAAGATCCAACATTGCGTGTGCGTACCGACGAAGAAACCGGCCAAACCATTTTGAGTGGTATGGGTGAACTTCATCTGGAGATCATCGTCGACCGTATGCGTCGTGAATTTAAAGTGGAGGTAAACCAAGGCGCTCCCATGGTGGCTTATAAAGAAGCTTTCCAAACAAGTGTGCAACACCGTGAAGTGCTGAAAAAACAATCTGGTGGTCGTGGTAAGTTTGCCGATATCCAATTTGAAATGGGCCCCGCTGACGAAGAATGGTTGAAAGAAAATGAGAATAAAAGCTTCCAGTTTGTGAACGACCTCTTCGGTGGATCGATTCCAAAGGAATTTTTACCAGCCATTCAAAAAGGTTTTGAATCGGCGATGACCAATGGCGTTCTGGCTTCGTATCCGGTTGTGAATATGAAAATCAGGGTGTTCGACGGTAGTTACCATGATGTGGATTCTGATGCCATGAGTTTTGAACTGTGTGCCCGTCAGGCGTTCAGAGAAGCCGGCCGTAAAGCGAAACCGGTATTGCTGGAACCGATTATGAAAGTGGAAGTTACCACTCCTGACCAATACATGGGTGATGTGACCGGTGACTTGAACCGTCGTCGTGGATTGCTTGAAGGTATGGACAGCAAAGCAGGTGCACAGATCATTAAAGCAAAAGTTCCGCTTTCTGAAATGTTCGGATATGTTACCCAACTTCGTTCATTATCAAGCGGACGTGCAAGCAATGTCATGGAATTTAGTCACTATGCTCCGGCACCGAACAATATCGCTGAAGAAGTGATTGCCAAAGTAAAAGGGAAGAAAGACAGCGATAATTAATAGTTGAAATACTTATAAAAGAAACTGCCCGTAAAATGCGGGCAGTTTTTTTTTGCCCTCGTTTAAGACCTAATGTTAGGTATAAAGACGATAGTGATCCCTCCTTGCCTTACTATGGTTCAGGCATGGGCATCAACAAAAAAAATTTGCCCACCAAGGCGGGCAAATCATTACAAAAATTAAAATATTCAGTAGACTGCTTCAGTCATTCATGTGTCTCCAAGTCTGCAAAAGCGTTTTGCTATCTGTTATTGATTCACGTTTTTCACCGGTGTAACCGACGCCGTGATCTTTTCAGGATTGTGCCCGTTTTCATCTACAGTGATCAGCTTTGGCTTAACAGCCGAGTGAGCAGTGGATAAAAGATGAGCACTTTCTTCCTTCTTAAACATAGCACAGATAATAATCGAATAGGCAAAAATCATCAACGTAAACATATTTATCTTACGATTCATAAGCTAGTTTTTTGTGTTGGTTTGGACTGCAAATATATTATCCGAATCGTTAATATGCAAGTGTATATAAAGAAAATATTAATTCTTTCATAAAGTTATCCGATAATTTGACCTTAAAATACTGTCTGTTCAACTAAAATATCGGCTATTCAGAGTCTGTTTTTATACTCAAAGTCTTTTCATCTCCAAAAGAATCCTTGAATTTGATCTTGCAAAATTCAAGGCTTGCCGATGTACCGCTACCGGTGACGCTTACTGTTCCGGATTGTCCGCTATAGGAATTCCCAGCCAGATAATACTGAATATACACCTTGTGGCTGCCGGGAACCACTTCGTTAAAAATCGGTGTAATAACATAATTACCGGCAGCAGGAGCCACGGTATCTTCAAATTCAATACTACACCCATGGGTAGCGTTGATCATATGTTCGGTATAGTAGGTATTGTTGAGGGTAGGGTAAGCTGTGTCGGCAATAATATTTAAAATGGTATCGTTTTTGACCAAAGTCGCATCAGCCGTATTGCATATGACCGGTGGATTGGGATTATCGGTATCAGGAGTAGGCTTTTTTTTGCAGGAAAAACAGCAGATCAGTACTATCAGGAACGCGGTGAATACCTTTGGGTAAAATATCATGGCGAAATATTTACTCAAATATAATGCCTGAACCCAAAATTTTTAGATTAATGCCAAAAAATCGTCAAAAAGGTAACGCGAATCGTGCGGACCGGGTGTGGCCTCGGGGTGATATTGTACTGAAAATGCCGGTCTGTCTTTGAGCCGGATTCCTTCGATACTGTCATCGTTGAGGTTCAGGTGCGTTATCTCAATATTTTCCAATGCCGCCAATGAATCTTTTTCCACGCCAAAACCATGGTTTTGGGTCGAAATTTCGCTTTTCATCGTTTGCAGATTCAGTACCGGATGGTTTAATCCCCGATGCCCATGATGCATTTTATACGTTTTTCCGCCACTTGCCAGTGCGAGCAACTGATGCCCCAAACAAATGCCAAACAAGGGCTTGCGAGTGTTCAAAATAGCCGTGATGGTATTTACCGCATAATCCATTGCAGCCGGATCGCCGGGACCGTTGGAAATAAAATAAGCCTGTGGCGCAAAGCCTTCCATGGTCGCAAAATCAGTATGCGCAGGAAACACTTTCAAATAAGCCCCTCGTTCGGTCATACACTTTAAAATATTTTCTTTGACGCCTAGATCGAGAACGGCAATTCGCTTTTCACTCTTCTCGTCCCCCCTGGTATAGGGTTCTTGAGTGGACACCTGGGAAGCAAGTTCTAAACCCGCCATCGACGGTACTTTCGCCAGCGTCTCTTTTAACCACTCGATATCCTCAGTTTCAGATGAAATGATGCAATTCATAGCACCTGCTACCCGTACATGGGCAACCAAAGCGCGGGTATCGATTCCATGGATAGATACCACATTGTTTTTGAGCAAATACTCCTCTAGAGAACTATCAGCCAGACTTCGAGAATATTTCGCCGAGAGATTTTTACAGACTAACCCGGCAATTTTAACCGAATCGCTTTCGATATCATCGTCTTTGGCTCCGTAATTCCCCACATGGGCGGTATTCATAATAATGATTTGACCAAAATAGGAAGGGTCGGTAAACACCTCCTGATAACCCGTCATGCCGGTATTGAAACAAATTTCACCGGTCGCCGTACCGATTTTTCCAAATGACTTGCCTTCAAATAAAGTACCATCGGAAAGGAGCAAAAATGCTTTTTGTTCATTATTCATGAGGTGCAAAATTAGTTCTTTGTTGTAACACTCCTTCCGCTGTGCATAAATATTTTCCACCCCTTTTTTGAACCGTTTAATGCACTTGTTTAGCACGACCATACAGGGTAAAATTTTAAAAAAAATGCGAGAGGATGGGATTAAAAAGTCCATACGTGGGGAGAAGAATTTGGCGATAAATCAGAATAATCGGGTCGGGAAAAGTATCTTGCAGGCAATAAATTAACGCCATGCAATTCAACAATCAGACAGGATTTTACCAAGGCAAAGTAAGAGATGTGCACTTCATCGGCGGCGATCTGCTTGTGATGGTCGCCAGCGATCGGATTTCAGCTTTCGATGTGATACTCCCCTACCCGATACCCTTTAAAGGACAGGTTTTGAACCAGATCGCTGCAAAATTTTTAGCCGAAACAACCGACATCGTGCCAAACTGGGTGTTCGATGTGCCTTTACCCCATATTACGATCGGTCGAAAATGTATCCCCTTCCCTGTTGAAATGGTGATACGGGGAAACCTGACCGGTCATGCATGGAGAACCTACCGTCAGGGGATCAGAACTTTGTGTGGTGTTGCGCTGCCCGACGGGCTCAAGGAAAACGATTTCTTTCCTGAACCGATCATTACACCCACTACGAAAGCAAAAGAAGGGCATGATGAGGACATATCGCGGGAAGAAATTCTGGCCAAAGGGCTGATCAGCGAAGCCGAG
>CAZFKA010000060.1:9210-14327 GCA_964519155.1 uncultured Bifidobacterium sp.
ATATACACGGTCTTTATTTGCGAGAGGAAAGGAGATCGCAGCAAAACAAGGATTAATACTCGCAGATACCAAGTATGAATTTGGGAAAATGAATGATATCATATTTTTGATTGATGAAATACATACACCTGATAGTTCACGATATTTTTATGCCGAGGGCTTTGCCGACAGACAAGAGAAAGGCGAACCGCAAAAACAATTATCGAAAGAGTTTGTTCGCGAATGGTTGATCGCTAATAACTTCATGGGTCTGGAAGGTCAAACGATTCCCCATATGAACGAAGAATTTATCCGAGAAATATCTGAACGTTATATCGAGTTGTTTGAGAAAATAACCGGTCACCCCTTTCAGCGGCAAACAGTAGCGGCTGAATTTATTGAACAAACCGTCAATGAAGCCCTGTCAAAAATAAAATAATCAACATGCGGATAGATATCATTACCGTAATGCCTGAACTGCTGCAAAGTCCACTCAACCATTCCATGATGAAAAGAGCGCAGGATAAGGGTTTGCTGGAAGTGCATGTGCATCAGTTGCGCAATTTTGCCATCAACAAATATGGACAGGTCGATGATATGCAATATGGTGGTGGTGCCGGTATGGTGATTATGTGTGAACCACTCAGCAAAGCAATTGAGAGTTTGACCAACGAGCGATCGTATGACGAAATTATTTACCTCACTCCGGATGGGGTAACATTCAAACAAAGTCACGCAAATAAACTTTCACTCGCTGAAAATATCATGATGATCTGCGGTCATTATAAAGGTATCGATCAACGGATCAGGGACTTATATGTGACACTCGAAATTTCAATTGGTGACTACGTATTGAGTGGTGGTGAATTGGCTGCAGCCGTATTGGTTGATAGTATCGGGCGACTCATACCCGGCGTACTGAACGATGAAACATCTGCCCTCACTGATTCTCATCAGGATGGCTTGCTGGCACCGCCCGTCTATACACGTCCGGCGGAATTTAAAGGACTCAGTGTACCGGAAATATTACTCAGTGGACATTTTGCCAAAATTGAAGAATGGCGGCATGAACAAGCCGTCAGACGAACAAAGGAAAGAAGACCGGATATGGCCGATTAGCGCGTGTTTACGGTTGCCAAATAACCACCGCCGCATAATTTTGGGTATTCGCGTTTATTCTTCTATTGTTACCCAGGTATTATTAAGTCCGGCTTTGCGAACAAGTGCGTTGAATATTTTCGCATTGTCGGGATGTAGTCGTACACAACCATGCGATGCTTTGCGCCCCAATTTGGGAATATTGCCGCTCGTTGTTCCATGCAACGCATACCCACCTTGCACAAAAACTACATACGGCATATTGCCCAGTCCTTTGTAATTGCCTCCCGGAAATTTTCGGGATGTGTACTTTTGAAATATCGGACCACTGGGGCGTAAATCCATCGCCGGGGTTTCATGTCGTTTGTCGCCGGTTGAAACCTTAAAGGTATCTGCAAGCGTACCATCTATATAAAGATAGAGTTTCTGTTCTTTCTTACTGACACGTGCCCATATTCTGCATTGGATCTGCCGGCATGTGTTGGTATCCGGTGGCGCAAGCGAATCCGTCTGGTTGAGTTGCGCCAGATTAAACTTGAGCGAAGCGGAGTCTTTTAGACCCAGCATGGTAATAAGCGCACTATCGCGGCCGTACATCTTTTTCAACGAATCGAGGTAATGGCCGACGCTGACACTGTCTTTGGGATCAAATAAATTATCATCGATAAGATTAAATGAATCCGCCGATTCGTTTGCGGAATCCTGTTTGACGGTCTCCACAATTTTTTTGTAATCGATATCCTCTTTGGGTGCAGCCGGCGGGCGGTCTGCATCCTGACAAGCACAGACCGAGGCGATCATTATGACGATCGACCAGCGGGCCAGTATTTTTTGCATGACTGATTTGGTTTTGGGCTGCAAAGTAAAATAATTGCCGGCATTGCTGCAATGGTACTGAATAAGATGTGCAAAGGCTGTGCGTAAATGACAAATCCCTTAATTTTTACTTAAAGTACTATCGCTGTGCATTAATTCCGCTATATTCGTTTCATTATTCTCGTGCATGAAATTTTCCGACTTTATCCGTTTGATTAAATATTACGCCGGATTTATTCCTTTCAAAATCAACTTTCTGGTATACTGTATCGTCGTTTTCTTTTCGTACAAACTGATTAAGAGTTATCAATCGGATACCCATTCATTTATTCAGCTAACCATACTTATGGCCAAAATAGCATTGATCTTTTCTATCGTTTTGGTCACGGTTTCATTCTTTTCGACACTGATCTGCACTTTGTATTTCTATCATAACAAGATCAATTTGCGGGAGCCAGCCTTAGACATCAAAATGGACACTGAACAAACAGGGAAGCCGGTATTGAACATTCATACAAAAATCAAGATCGCCTTAAAACCCATATTGGGCTTTGTTAGCGTCCGTTTGTTTTACGATAAACATTTCAGTACCGAAAAGTATTTGTTGACGGACAGGATCAAAAAACAGTTTTTCCCTTTTTTCAGCGGATTGTCGGGCGAAAATAAATTGGGACTTCCCCATATTAAGGAATATTATTTTTCGCATGCACTTGTCTACTTCGAAGACATGTTGAAGTTTTTCTCTTTTGCCGTGCCGGCAGCAGTTCAACAAAGCATAATGAATTTACCCTATTCTTTATTGAAAGAAAGTGAAGAAATATTGCCAAAGAAAACAGAAGAAGAAACAATTAGAATAGAGCAATTGCGAAAAGTGGAAGGTGAATTGCTCAACTATAAAAAGTTTGAAGATTCTGACGATGTTCGACGAATCGTTTGGAAGATTTTTGCAAAAAGCAGGGAACTGATGGTCCGCACACCTGAGATCATGGACCCCTTCGCTTCTCACTTGTATTTGTATGCCAGTTTTTACGCTGGGGTCGAGCATGGTTTATATCCTGAGTACAGTGAGCATATGCTCAACTATTTCAAAAACTGTGTCTGGACCATTTTTGATACACTCGCCCACAATGATTTTGAGATCAAATATATCAGCGACCAACCGATAGGCGGACAAACACGGCATGCAGAAAAAGTTAGATCGGTTATCGCAATTTCTTCGTGGCATAAAGACCAGCGTTTAAATGACTATTTTAAACCGGCACAAGCCAGCGTATTGTGCATTCATTCATTTACGCCTGTAGAAGACGTTGAGGCCATGCTTGCTAAATACGAAACCGGCACCAGTGTCTTTTTTGTACAAATGAGCAAAGTTTTCAGGAGCTATTATTTATTCAACTGGTTGATGCGTATATTTTTCAGACCACCCCAGGATACTTTGTCGAAACTGAAAGCCAAATGGGCAATTCACCCCCTGAAATTTAAAGTGTTACCCAATGAAAATAAAATTATGGCGTTACTCAAAAAACAGGATATTAATTTTGAAGTCATTTAAATGAAAGTTTTAAAAGACATATCGATATCCAGATTCCTTGCGCAGGTGATCTTTTTGTTACTCCCCTCTATGGCGGTTGTGACGTTTATTTTATGGACAAGCAATCAGTATTTCTCCGTTTTGCGTTCACAATGGTTTACCCAGGCATTGTATTTCGATTTCGGAATGTTGCTCGCCTTCTTTTTATTCCAGTTTCGCTTTCGTTTTCTTCCCTTGTTCATCGGTTTGCTACTGCTGCTTTTTTCCATTTACAGGGTACTCGACAATTATACGGTGGGTGAATTTGATGGATTTTTTCTTTCGGTTCAGTTTCTTGTTTTTTCTTATTTGTTTACCATTGGCTGGCTATGTGGATGGGGTTTACAACGGGTATCTTTTTTCCCTATTGTATTGTCGTGTATCTTGTTGGTGGTCAGTATTTTTTTGATCTCAAAAACCGGCGAAATTACCGTCAATAAGTTATTGCAATATCTTTCACCACTGGCATTGTATACGGTGTACATAGTATATACGCATGAAGCCTTGCGTAACACTGAACATACCCGGGGTATTTTTTGGTGGCGATTCACCAAACGATTGACCTTGTTTAGTTTGCTGATGCTGATCATTTATGGTGGTGTTGTGCTGTTGATGTTTGGCGAAATGACCGCAAGAGTAGAAGAATTTGGCGGAAATGCAAAAGACGGTGAAAACCAGATGTTGCAAACCAAAAAAGATAATACGGTGAAAAACAGAGAATCGATGGGGCTTGGCGGACAAAATAGCCGTAATAAAAACCCTGAACCCCTGTTTTGCGCACATATCGATAGTTATTTACCTGGATCTGACATTCCCAATCCTTTGTATTTAACCTCCTATCATTTCACTAAATACGATACGGCTACTGAAACATTTGAGCGTGATACCACAAATGTGTTAAATGATGAATTTGTGCCAAACCCGTCGGCTATTCCCTTATTTTTCACCGTTAAAGACAGCAGCCGCATCGCGAAAGCTTTAGGAAGCAAAAACAAGAAAACAGTTGAAATTGAGGTGTATAAAAAACGACTTTCTCCTGACGCCTTTATTGCGCCAAGTACTTCATTTTTTGTACAGCCGATCACCGTAGAAAAAGATTTTCAAAAAGAATTTTCATCCGGCTACCGGGCCAAAAGTTATGTGTCAGATCTGAATAGTGCTTACTTCATTTACAATAGTCCCAATCCCGAAATTGTTGCCTTTCAGAAACAACGTTTTGAAGTGCTGCGAAAAGCCAAAGGCTATGAAACTGTCAATAAGGAATTTTTAAAATACTACACTTTTTTTCCGGGCAATGGGAAATACGAACGCGTAAAAATATTGGCAGATAGTTTGGCTAAGGGTAAAAAAACAACGATAGACAAAGTACTGGCTGTACGTGATTATTTTTTAGCCAGAAATGAACTGGGTGAACAGATCTATAAATACGCTGACAATCCGGGGATTCCGGGATTACCGGGCGCATCGAAATTGCTGTATTTTTTGTTTGAAAGCAAAAAGGGTTACTGTGCTTATTACGCCGCTGCCACCGTCTTTCTACTGCGATCGATGGATATACCCAGCCGTGTGGTCACCGGCTTTTTAACCGTAGACCGTAGTGATAAAAATAAAGGCTGGTATTGGTTTTATGAAGATCAGTCGCATGGTTGGGTGC
>CAZFKA010000061.1:0-12946 GCA_964519155.1 uncultured Bifidobacterium sp.
GATATTCCTCATCTTCTCTATCTTCATTTAGCTTTAGCATTTGTCGCTTGTATTTTGAGGAAGTTCTGGCTTTCCGCTTCTTGTTTAACAGCGCCGGTTTTCACAGGCTCTTTTTGACGAGCCACCTCAACGGGTTCATTCACGCGACGCGGCTTTTCGTCTTTTAAATAAAAAGTCATCACCACTCTCCTGTTGATCTGCCTTTCTTCGGGAGTTTCATTGGCCGTAAGCGGTCGGTCTTTGCCAAAACCTATACATTGTTTAATATTCTCTTTAAACACCCCATTGGCGATCAGTAACTTTTTTACGGCCCAGGCTCGTTGATCGGATAGAGTATAGTTATAGTTTTTGGAACCGATATTATCACAATGACCTTCGAGCAATACACGGTCAATTTGTTGTTCCCTGATTATTTTTACGATATTCACCATTGATGTATCCGGTATGTCATATTTATCATAGTCGAACAAAACCGTATACTGCATTTCCTGTGCGCTTGCGTCGGCACACAGTAAACAACAGATGAGCCCATACAGAAAAGCTTTCATAGTATACTTCAAAGATAAAGTATTTGCGTGTAGATTTGCAACCAAAAAATAGAAATGAACATGTCACCCAAGCACCCGAAGGAAACGCTGACCATGATGAGCGAACTGATTTTGCCAAACGATACCAATACCCTCGGAAACTTAATGGGTGGTCGCCTGATGCACTGGATGGATATTGCCGCAGCGATGGCTGCCATGAAACATGCCAATTGCCCGGTAGTTACAGCTTCTGCCGATAATATATCTTTCGAAAATCCTGTTCGCTTAGGCAATGTGGTTACGATAGAAGCCAAAGTGACACGGGCGTTCAGTTCGTCGATGGAAGTGTATATCAAAGTGCAGGGCGAAGATTTACCGACGCAATTCAAATACCTGTCAAATGAAGCCTATATGACTTTTGTAGCGCTTGACCCGCATGGTAAACCCCGAAAAGTTCCCGAACTGATACCGGAAAGTGCTGACGAAATTATGCGTTTCGAGGGCGCTTTACGCCGTCGGCAATTGCGGTTGATCTTGTCCGGTAGAATGAAACCCGATGAAGCAACTGAGTTGAAAAAGTTGTTTTTTGATGATATTATCCGAAAATAAAATGGGATGGCTATAAAAAAGGAGCAGTCTTAACTTAGACAAGAAAAGACTGCTTTAACCCCTAACCAAATCAACCTATGAAAAATTGTTATTTTCTAAGGGCAAAACTATCAACTTTCATGAATAAAAAAAATAATTTTTTCTTAATTTTTTCACAACACGCGACGTACGCGGGTTTCAGCGGACGTCAAATCTCAATCCTCCACCGACAAATTATGTTGAATCATATGAAAAGTCTCTTTATTTGTGGCGTTTATCTTATTTTTTTGAGTGTTTTTTCCGCTTGTAAAAATAATACACAAGCTGTCCACAATTCCTCATCGAAAGCACTATCGGCACTTTTTGATGATTACTGGAAACAGAAAATGCGCTTGTTTCCCTTTGAAGCCACTGCAATCGGAGATACCCAGTATAATAATCTTTTACCGGTCAATATCAGTGATGCTTATCGGGACACTTTGAAACAATTTTATCAGGATTTTCTGCAACGCAGTGAACAGATCAAAGAAGATCTTAACGAAGAAGATCAGGTGAGCAAAGATTTGTTTGCCTACGAAATGAAGATCAATCTTGAATCGTATCAATTCAACAATCATTTGATGCCGGTCAATCAATTTTGGAGTTTTACCCTCGAGTTTCCGCAACTTGGCAGTGGCACGGGCAATCAACCCTTTAAGACACCCCGCGATTACCAGCAATTTTATGAGCGGATGGAAAAATTTCCGGCTTGGGTCGATCAGGCGATCAGCAATATGCGCAGGGGAATAGACAGTGGCATCGTTTTGCCCAAAGTACTGGCACAGAAAATCGTTCCGCAACTGCAACAAGTACTCACAACCGATGCCACGCGGAATATTTTTTACCAACCCATCCACCATCTACCGGTAAGCTTCAGTGTAGAAGAGAAGCAGCAATACAAAAACGCTTATCAGTTTGCCATCAATACCTGTATCATTCCCGCTTACCATCGACTCAAAACTTTTCTTGAAAAAGAATACATTCCGGCATGTCGCAGCAGCGCCGGTATTTCGTCGATACCCGGTGGAAAAGAATATTATGCCCATCTCATTCGCTGGTATACCACTACTGATTTGACGCCCGATAGTATTTATCAACTGGGTTTGCAAGAAGTGGCCCGCATACGCAAGGAAATGGAACAGGTGAAAACCGACGTAGGTTTTACCGACAGTTTGCCTGCATTTTTTGAATTCATGAATCGCGACCGGCAATTTTATCCCTTCAGTACAGCAGCGGCTGTTTTGGATAGTTTCCGCGCCATACAAAAAATCATTGATCCTCAGTTGCGCACAATTTTCGAAAGCCAACCCAAAACAAAATTTGAAATCCGACAGACAGAAGCCTTTCGTGCGGCCAGCGCCAGTGCCGAGTACAATGCAGGAAGTGAAGACGGCACGCGACCGGGTATTTTCTATGTGCCGGTGATCGACCCCGCCAAATTCAATATTATCGGAATGGAAACTTTATTTCTGCACGAAGCCATTCCCGGACATCATTACCAGATCTCGCTCCAACAGGAAAATAATTCCTTGCCAAAATTCAGAAAATTTTTAGGATACGGCGCGTATACCGAAGGGTGGGCCTTGTATACTGAAACCCTGGGACGACAGTTGGGTTTGTATAAAAATCCTTACCAATATTTCGGACATTTGAGCGACGCCATGCATCGGGCCATTCGGCTGGTAGTAGATGTGGCGATTCATACACGCAATATGAGCCGCGAAGACGCCATTGCTTATATGATGGCCAACGAACGGATCAGCGAAGAAGAAGCAACCGCAGAGATAGAACGGTATATGGCTATACCCGGACAAGCCCTCTCGTATAAGATTGGACAGTTAGGTATACTCGCCCTCAAACAAAAATATGAGCAAAAACTGGGGGCAAAATTTTCACTATCGGCCTTTCATACACAAGTGCTCAATGGTGGAAATATGCCTTTACAAGTTTTAGAAAAAAAATTAGCACTTTGGGCAAAGAATTTATAAATTGCATATAAAATATTTTTTGCGTGCGATTTGTTCCTGAGTTCATTGTTCAGTTTTTTACCAAGGGCAGTTCCTTGTATAAAGAACTACAAACCATGTTGGGGTTTACTCCGGGAAATCTGGCTTTGTACGAACTTGCCCTTTGTCATCGCTCCAATAACCATAACGCAACTGAAAATAATGAACGACTCGAATTTTTAGGAGACGCCATTTTAGGGGCGATTATTGGTGAACATTTATTTATCAAATACCCCACCAAACCTGAAGGTTATCTGACCGATATGCGGTCGAAAATTGTGAATCGCAAAACGCTGAATCAGATCGGTATCAAAATCGGCTTGAAATCGCTGATGAAGTTTAACGAACAGGATTATTTCTTACGAGACTCTTCCATTTTTGGCAATGCCCTTGAAGCTTTGATCGGCGCGATCTATATCGACAAAGGCTATGCAAAAACCAGAACCTTTGTGCGCAAGCGCATTTTAATTCCCTTCGTCGACATTGAGCTGTTGGAAAACCTGGAAGCCAATACCAAAAACAAACTCATTGGCTGGGCGAATAAACAAGGCAAGAAAATTGAATTTGTGGTGATCGAAGAAAAGCTGGAAAGAGGAAGAAAAAAATTTACCGTAGGCGTGAAACTCGAAGAGGAGATCATTTCAACATCAACCGCAGGTAACAAAAAAGAAGCCAGTAAAGTAGCCGCTGATGAAGCGATTAAAATGCTGGATATTTTTAATTGACGATCGCCCCGGCATCTGGGGTCTTGTTCCACTAATTCGGGTAAAAAAATTACAAATGTTCGGCCCGCACCACCCGGATATAATCGGCGAGCAAGAGCAGATTTGCCGTTTGTACAAGTCCCCAACTGATTTTAAATGAACGGCTGTAATAACTATGTCGAAAAAACGTGCCGACAGACAACGCCAGCATCAAGCCATAAGGGATGAGAACTTTGGGCAATTGCGCAAGCGCGCTCAGGGGAATCCAGGTATTAAAACGCGGATTGGCAAAGAAGATGAAGAGAAGATTTGCGATCGCGATGATCATGGGGGCAATACGAAATTCCATTACGCGAAATTAAGGTGAAAAGCGTTACTTTTGTGGCTGTTAGCGGACAGCGCAGCAGCAATACGTAAACTGCGCGCTACAAAACATCCGTACCCACAAACAAAGGGGCCGCCCGGTTTTGACAGCATAGATCTTTGAGAGTGTAAGCATGTAGTGCGTTGGATCATTAGCACTTTAATCTGAAAATTCAAAATACAAATGGCGATACACAATTCGCTATGGCAGCTTAATTGAATTAAGTTTCCATAATAGGCCGTTCATTTCGGGTAGATTCATAACCTACGTTGAACCGTCTTCACCAGAAAATATGAGTTGCTGTGAAAACAGGCTGTGAAGTTCACAAAAGATTTATACAGCTAAGGAATAGGTTGGTTTGTTTTGCTCCGGCCGTTTCCCGACAAATAATGCAGAAATAAACATGTAGAAAGCTGTTGAAGAGTATGTTTGGACAGGGGTTCGACTCCCCTCGGCTCCACTGAACAGAAGGAGAAAGAGAATGAGCGTAAGAATGAATTCATGCTCATTCTCTTTTTTTTCAAGAAAGGAGAAAAAAAGAATGTTAGTGTATAGCATTAAATGCATGCTCAATCTCCTGCGCATAAGCGCAATAAGCGATGTTTGATTTTCAAAAACCGGAGCTATATAGTAAACTAAAAAATTTACACGTCAATAGGTAAAATATACTTGCGCAAAACAAACCGGGAAAATATATAGGCGATCAGGCCTAAACAACAAAAAACGATATCACGCCAGCATAGGGATCAGTCTTTGCTTTTGTAGCCCTGATCGATATAGCGAATGCAGATGCACTTTTACTTTTCGGCAATTGATTGTATGTTTGAGATTGACATGCTTGAGCGGCTAGGGGTGGGTTAGCAGTCACCCATAGACGACATTACATCAAAATAATCCGCAAAAAATAACATAAAGAATGTCGCTTAAAAGAGAACTGATATATATTGACGAAAAAGACGAAACGGATAGAATTGCAAAATATTCATATAAAGGCGACAGATGCGTTGTTGTTTTCAAAAACAATAACAAAGAATTTTCTTACGGTAAAAACAGAGCGAGAATTGTAAGGACAGCAGTAAGTGGAGACAGCGCATTTAAGGTATTCAATTATTTAAAAGAAATTGCCGAGACAATTGGTTTGAAAACAGAAGAAGGCGGCAACATACTTGCAAGAAGTTTTGAAAGTATTTCTGAAATTCCAGAAAACTGTATTCTCTCAAGTTTCTTAAATGGTACTTTACCTCCAAGTAATTCTAATGCGGTGGATGTTGATTTTTTTCCATTTGGTTTTAATTTAAGTCAGCGAAATTCAGTTCACACTGCATTTACCAATAATTTAAGCGTAATTGAAGGCCCGCCAGGAACAGGTAAAACACAAACCATTCTGAATATTATTGCTAACGCTGTTTTAAATAAACAAAGTGTTGCGGTTGTTTCAAGTAATAACTCAGCAACAAAAAATGTTTATGAAAAACTCGAAAGGAACGGCATTGAATTCATTGCTGCACTTCTTGGAAATTTCCAAAACAAGCAAGAGTTCATAAGTTCGCAAAAAGAAATTCCCGACTTATCGCAATTCCATTTAACCGATACTCAAAAGACAGCAATAAAAGAAAAAGCTACATCGCTTGTTGCTCAACTTTCTGAAAAGCTTCACAAGAAAAATGAATTGGCTTCGTTAAATCTATTACTAGATAACATTAAAACGGAATATGAACATTTCAAAGAAACCTATAAAAGTAAAACAGAAGGAAACATAGAATTCAAAAAAAATATCACAGCCCGAAAAATACTAGAATTCTGGGTTTCTCTTGAAGGATTTGAAAAAAAACGAAAGGCTATAAACTTTATCAGACGACTTATTTTTCGACTAAAATACGGAATTAAGGATAAAGCATTTTACTCGAATTCAATTGAAAAAATGATTTTGGTTTGTCAATTAAAGTATTACCCAACCCTAATTTATGAACTGACAAACAGAATAAATGTTTTAGAAAATTCTCTGAAAAATTTTGCATTTGACAGCAAGATGAGAGAATACACAGAAATGTCAATGCAATTGCTCAAAGCAGAATTGTGCAAACGATACAATCAGCAAAAGCGAAAACCATACACTATTTCTGAGCTTCGCCAAAGATCAAATGAATTTATCAAAGATTATCCTGTCATAATGAGTACGACTTATTCATTAAGACAAAGTTTGTCGGACGAACATTTCTATGATTATGTAATTATTGACGAAGCTTCGCAAGTTGATTTGGCAACGGGTGCACTTGCTTTATCTTGTGCCAAACGAGCGGTGATTGTTGGCGACATTAAACAATTGCCGAATGTAGTTGATACTAATATGCAAATAAAAACGGATATGGTTTTTAATTCTTACAACCTGAAAAAATCATACTCCTATTCAAATCACAGTTTGCTATCCTCTATTATTGAATTATTTCCAACTGTTCCAAAGACACTTCTAAAGGAACATTATCGATGCCATCCAAAAATCATAGAATTTTGCAACAAAAAGTTTTACGACAATCAACTTATTGTTCATACAACATATACAGACAGACGCCAACCGCTTGTTGTTTACAAAACGCCACAAGGAAATCATGCAAGAGAGCGAATGAACCAACGACAAATAGACATTATAAAACAGGAAATTATACCAAATGAAAAACTTGAAAATGTTGATTTAGGCATTGTAACGCCATATCGCAATCAGACAAACGCACTACAAAAAACATTCTACGGAACTTCAATAAAAGCAGATACCGTTGATAAATTTCAAGGTAGAGAAAATGATGTTATCATACTTTCAACCGTAGACAACGAAATTTCTGATTTTACTGACAATCCTAATCGCCTAAATGTAGCTGTTTCCAGAGCTATTGAACAACTTATATTAGTTGTCAATGGAAATGAAAGTGATTATGACAACAATATTTCTGACTTGATAAAGTATATTGAGTATAACAACTTTTCTATTATTCAAAGTGAGTTAAATTCGATTTTCGATTTATTGTATAAAGGTTATGAAGAAGAACGAGCAAAAATTATTCGCAAGTCTGGTAAGGTATCAAAGTTTGACAGCGAAAATTTAATGTTCAGTCTCATCAAACAAGTTTTAGCCGATGAAAGGTTTTTAAAATATGATGTTCTTCTGCATTTCCCAATTAAACAACTCATTAAAGATTTTTCCAAGTTAGATGAACAAGAAACTAAATATGCTTCAAACCCATTGACGCATTTGGACTTTTTGATTTACAATAAACTTGGCAAAAATCCTGTTCTAGGTATAGAGGTTGATGGTTTTGAATTTCACAACGATGGAACAATACAAGCCGACAGGGATAAAATGAAAGACAGAATTCTCGACAAGTTCAATTTCCCTCTCTTGCGTTTTAGGACAAATGAAAGCAACGAAAAGGAAAAACTAATGAACAAATTAAATGAATTACAAAACACAAAATAGAACTTGGACGAACCACTAACATCGGTAACTGATGCCCAACTCCACTTTCGCAAGCATAAAAATTCTATTGTCGTTTATGGCAGGTGGGAAAAGCAAGAATAAATTCAAAGTATTTGGCGGTAAAAGAATCCACAAAATTTCATATAACATCATTGCAAAATTTCATCGCCCTTTTTTAGGTCTATTGCCAATTCTTTGTCGTTGAACTTTAGCGTTGGTCGGCTAAGCTTTATGAGCTTCCTGAGACATGCCTTGGTAAGCATCGCGAACAGCCGAAGATGAAATATTTGATGACCAACCCGAATTATCAAAAGAAGATTTATCAGCGTTTATGGCTTAGGTTGCACATAAAATTCATTCTTAAAATTTCATCAAGCCCCACCCATCAATGAAAATTTCTTCCTCCATGAAACATATCCAGTTGTACCACCCGGGGCTTCTTGGTTCTGCTGTCTTTGCTGGCATATTCATCATCGGCTCCTTCATCGGCAGGAGAAAGGGTTTGCACCGCATCAGGGGATATTTGTCCTGCACTTAAATTGCGCAACAAAGCTGAAAGATCTTCGCAACGGCTAACGATCACATGTATCACATCGCCCTGTATCTGCAACTTACCCTCCACCATCAACAATCGGGTACGCAAAATCTCTTTCCGATACTTTTCAAATAAATGCTTGAACACTACCAGGTTAATGATACCGGTTTCATCTTCGAGGGTGATAAAACATATGCCACTCGCCGTACCCGGGCGCTGCCTCACCAATACCAAACCGGCCACTTTTATCAATTGTCCGTCGTGACATTGCGATAAACCAATCGCCTGCATCACCCGCATAGCCCTAAGCTTCTCTCGTAAAAAACCAAGCGGATGCGCCTTCAACGATAAGCCCGTGGCACTGTAATCATGCACCACATGCTCGGCAAGTTGCATGGCCGGTAATGCTACCGGCTGCTCTACCGCTGACTCCCCTCCCTGCCCCTGATACATACCGGCCGGCCGATCGTTCAACGCCGAAATTTCCCATAAAGCCTGTCGCCTGTCGAGACCCAGCGAGCGGAATGCATCGGCGTCGGCCAGCAATTCCATTGTCGTTACCGATATCCCCGTATCGCGTATTTCATTGACATGTACAAAATGCTTACTGCGATGCCTGAGCAGCATACCGATCTCCTCTATACGCACCCCTTTCACTTGCCTGAATCCCAAACGTAGCGCACAATATTTGCCCACAGGTTCTTCGAGAGTATTGTCCCACACCGAATAATTGACATCCACTGGACGCACCTCCACCGCATGCTTGCGGGCATCGATCACAATTTGTGCCGGTTGATAAAACCCCATGGGCAAACTATTGAGCAATGCCGCAGCAAACACGTCGGGGTAATAACATTTCAGCCACGACGATATATACACCAATAAGGCAAAACTGGCCGCATGGCTTTCCGGAAATCCATAACTCCCAAAACCTTCGAGTTGCTTAAATACCCGTATGGCAAATTCCTCCTCGTATCCCCTGGCCACCATACCGCTGATCAGCTTTTTCTGATAATCGCTTACTTTCCCTTTTGCTTTGAAGGTAGCCATACTGCGACGTAAACCATCTGCTTCGGCGGGCGTAAAACCTGCCGCTACTATGGCGATCTCCATTGCCTGCTCCTGAAACAAGGGCACTCCCATGGTTCTGCCCAGTATTTCTCTTAATTCTTCTTTCGGAAACTGTACCTCATCCGGATGATCGCGTCTGTGTAAATAGGGATGCACCATATTGCCCTGTATAGGGCCGGGTCGTACAATGGCCACCTCTATCACGAGGTCGTAAAAACACCGTGGTTTCAAACGGGGCAACATCGACATCTGTGCCCGGCTTTCGATCTGAAACACACCAATGGTATCGGCTTTGCAGATCATATCATACACCTTTGCATCGTCTTGCGGAATATTGGCAAGGGTGAGCGAGAGGCCGTAATGTTTGGCCGCCAGATCAAAGCCTTTGCGGATACAGGTGAGCATACCCAAAGCCAATACATCCACCTTTAAAAATCCCAGGGCCTCGATATCATCTTTGTTCCATTCGATACAGGTGCGGTTTTCCATACGGGCATTCAACAATGGACAGAGATCTGATAATTTTCCCTGGGTAATGACAAAGCCACCCGTGTGTTGCCCCAATTGTCGGGGGAAGCCTATATATTGCCGGGTGAGTTGTAATACTTTCATCAGGTGCGCATCTCCGGCATCAAACCCTTCACTGCTCACTTTTTTTCCTTCAAACCATTCATCCGTAAACTCCCATGACGAACGCGCAAGCCGGTTGACCATATCTACTGATAATCCCATAGCCTTTGCAATATCCCTTACTGCGCCTTTAAAATGCAATTGGGTGACGGTGGCCACTATAGCCGCCCGGTCGCGGCCATACTTTTGATAAATATATTGTATCACTTCTTCGCGTCGTTCATGCTCAAAATCTACATCAATATCCGGCGGTTCGTTACGGGCATCCGACATAAAACGGGCAAACAACAATTTGAATTTTGACGGATCGACCGATGTAATGCCCAAACAATAACACACCACCGAATTGGCCGCCGACCCCCGGCCCTGACACAATATGTTTCTGCTACGGGCAAATTTAACCAAATCGTACACCGTTAAAAAATAGGCCGCATAGTTTTTTCGTTCAATAAATTCAAGTTCATAACGGATATTCTCCTGTATAGTCTGCGGGATCTCTTCGCCAAACATTTCATGGGCGCCTTGCCAGCTCAAGGCATGTAATTCCTCCTGCGGCGTACGACCTTCCGGTACGATCTCTTCGGGATATACATACTCAAGTTGATCTAAGGAAAAACGACAAGCCGCGGCAATCGCTTGGGTAGTGGCTATGGCAGCCGGATAGTGGGTAAACAATCTGTTCATTTCCTGTGCCGGTTTCAGATATCTTTCGGCATGCTGATGCAAACGAAATCCCGCTTCGGCAATGGTGCATTTTTCCCTTACACAGCTAATCACATCCTGCAGTTCTCTCCGATCGCGAATATGATAATGCACATCGTTGGTTGCTACCAGGGGGATCGACAAGGATTCGGATAATTGCTGAAGACGCATTAATATTTTCGCATCATATGCCTGATACGATCTCGTAGCGGCGAGATACAGGTCTTTACCGATCATTTGTCTGTACTCGGTTGCCTGTGTGATAAAATCTGCATCAAATTCAAAATATTCATTGAGTGTTGCAGGCGGTACAATAATAAACTGTATCCCTTCGGCATATCGGTAAATATCAGCTTTGTATATATGGCAATCTCCTTTTTCGGTTCTGAAATTGCCTTCGCTAAGCAATGCAGATAATGCAGCATAGCCCTGCTGATGTCGCGGATAAGCCAGTAATGACGGCCCATCCAGCAGATCGAGTCGGCAGGCCGGAATGATGCGAAAATTTTTTCCTTTGGCTGCGATATGCGCCCTTACGATACCGGCCAATGTATTGCGGTCGGTAATGGCTATTTCGGTATACCCCAGCGCAATGGCCTGTTCTACAATTTCTTCGGGATGCGATGCTCCTCTTAAGAAACTAAAATTGCTGGTGACCTGTAATTCTGTATAATTCATTTTTTTTCTCAGGCAAAAAATCCATGTAAATACCATAATGGATGATCTCTTTCATAACATCCGGCGCGAAACAACCAATATCTTTTTCCTTCCTCATCTTCTATACAATAATAATCGCGAAACAAACCCTCCTCGATCCACCAGGCCTGTTCGATCCGTTCGGGACCGTCAGCCTTGCTCACTTTATGTTGGATTCCTTTATACCGGAAGATCATGGGCGGATAATCGGGGATGGGGGCCACCACATCTATCAATTCGGGTTTTGCCAAAAGACGGATGGGACGGGGCAAAGCACTTCTCCATTCGCATTGTGGCTCTTCGAGCAGGGAGTTTGCTTTCTTCACCGAACGTTCGGGTAAATAATGCTCGTCGGGTAAATAACGACAAAGTGCCCGGGTACCGATACGTTGTGCGATTTTGTCGATCATTTCTCCTACTGCCCGCTGGTCGTGATGCTGATGGGTCCAAAGCATATCCTGTACCGCCCCCAGCATTTCTACTACCGGGGCTTCCATCACAAATAATTCTATACCGAGACCCGGTGCGATGGTCGGAATTTTCAATTCAAATAATTTCATGAGATGTAGCATATTCACAGATGCTTTACTGGTACCGATTTCTATTATCTGTACCTGTCCGTCGATCCGGAAAGTTTTCAGCAAACAGGTTCTGAGTCCTTTTTCTTCTTTTGATAAACGTGTACATATTTTTTCGAGCAATATGCCGATCGCTACCCGGATCCCTTCAGCCGTTCTTACGGGCTCCAAACTGGGTAGTGCTTCCTGATAAGGCATGCCCGGTTTGATGGGCGAAATAAATTCGGGTTTGAGCCCCAACGCCTGATCGATACGGGAAAGCAATACCTCTCCGAAACGCCTGCGTAAAACCTTTGCCGGCATATCAATAAAATTTCCGATACGGTACAGACCCAGTTTTTTCAGCTTATCACCTATTATTTCTTCAATACGTAAGGCAGAAGGAGGCAATTGTTGCAAGGCTTTTCGTTCGGCATGCGGTGGTACGATCAAGGGTTGGGCTATATGACGCGAAACCGCCCAGGCTGTTCCAATAGTACCGGCTATACCTATACGTACATCATAACCCAATGATGAAAATTTGTGGTACAGATTATCCGCATATGCCTGTTCGCCTCCCCATAAATGTGTACAACCCGTAATATGCAACACTAATCCATCAGGAGGATCAAGGCAAACATCTGGGGTAAATTGTATACACCACTCAGCCATTGCATACAACACTTTTTGCATTTCAGCCGGCTTGTATTCGCAGGCTAATAAAGCGGGGAAAATGGCCCGGCAATCGGCCAGCACCATATTGACGGCTATACCCATTTCTTCTGCTTCACGGCTTGCAGCTTTTACTATAATTCTTCCCCGTTCGCGGCTCGACGCCACGAAGGCTTTTTCTTTCAATGCAGGATTTTGTCTTTTCATCCGGTCGGTGATCAGGTGTCTGAACCACAATACGGCATAGCGCTTCTCCATATTATCCTGTTTTACGGTTTTGATTTTCAAGTATGGTCAGGGCTTTTCTTCTGACCGGTCTGAATGCGCCTGCAACCCATTCCATTTGCCAGGATCCCGGCTGACCGTTTCTCACTTTCAGCAACTTC
>CAZFKA010000061.1:12991-14263 GCA_964519155.1 uncultured Bifidobacterium sp.
TATTTTCTGTACGGGGATTCATCCGGTGAATAAACCCTGTCACTTTACTTTGTTCGGCAGTGAGTTGCAATCGTCTGGATTCGGTAAAACTCAATTCACTCAACTCACCGATCACGGCCGCTATTGCATTACATTTCATCCCCTCTTCTATGGCCCAGAGAATATCTTTTCGCAGGGAGGGATCAACAAAAATGATCTGCTCCGGACGAATACCATACTGAAACAATGCCGGAGGAAAAAGAGTATTGCGGGTATTGACCCATACGGCATACTGTCCTTTGCGCATTAAGGGACCCAGCAAACCGGCAATAAAGGCATGAGTGGCAGCAGCATTTTCGATAGAATGACTGATAAACTCATGTACGACCCCTAGAGGAAAAGTATGACCGGGAAAGGCCTGTTCAATTTCCTGCAAACCCGGAAACAGACACTGCTCAGTGCTTTTTTTCTGTCGCTGAACAGACAGCATCTCTTTTCTGAGTTGCATGACCAATTCCTGTCGGGATGCTTGCATAAATAAAAAAAAGGATTTAACTTTGTTGCTAATAATCACAATTGCTTGTTACCAATAATAACAACATAATATGAACCCGTCAAAAATTTTTTTCCACAGCAATATCCGTTTCCTTCGCGAACGAAAGAAAATGAGTCAGGAAGAAATGTCTCGCACACTGGATGTATCGCGGAATAAACTACAGGCCCTTGAATCGGGAAAGACGGTGAATCCGGTAAGCGCCGACTTGGTAAAGTTTTCTGAATTCTTTAAGATCAGTATCGACAGTCTTTTGAAAGTAGATCTGAAAAAACTGGGTGAATACAAATTAAAAGAATTACTCAGCGGTCATGATGTATACCTCAGTGGCAGCCAGATCCGGGTATTGGCCATCAGTGTCGACAAACAAAACAAAGAGAATACCGAGTATATTCCTGTAAAAGCAAAAGCCGGTTACCGGGCAGGATATAATGATCCGGAATATATTGCATCCTTACCCAAATTCAGCTTACCCAACCTACCCCGCAATGGCAGTTTCAGAATGTTTCCCATCAGCGGAGATTCAATGTTGCCCATACCGGAAAACAGCGAAGTGATTGCGCAATATGTACTCGACTGGAATAGCTTAAAAGCGGACACGCCTTGTATTGTGATTTTAAAAAATGAACAGGATTTTGTTTTCAAACTGCTGACCATGGATATCAAAAACGGACAAGCCTTGCTGAAATCGCTTAATCGTCAGTATGAGCCTTATCGGGTGGAGTTGCACGACATACTCG
>CAZFKA010000062.1:0-11747 GCA_964519155.1 uncultured Bifidobacterium sp.
TCAAAACACCAACGAACATTTGACACTATTTTCCTTTGTTTGTCCCCGCGACGGACTTTAAATGATGACTTTTTTTCAACGCGGACACGATAAAGAATTACTGGGGCATGTTGGTATCTTACAACGCCCTGCCATGACATCTGAAGGGGTCTATACCTTCAAACAATAGTATATAGGTATACTTTTAAATTTTAAAAAAAGCTGCTTCTCTTGCCGAAGTGGCTTTTTTTAATTGCGTGATTTTTTCAATCCGATTGAATAGCCAATAAGCATGCTTACTTTTGCTGCATGCGATTTTACTATTTTTTGCTACTCAGCATTTGCATCCCGGCCCTTTGGCAAACCACATCTGCACAAAATGATGCCTATCGCCAAAAAATTGCGCAACACCGCCAACTGTATAAAAATGAATTTTTAGCAGATCAACGAAGTCCGTTAAGTAAAGCAGACACGGGGTTTTTGCAGTTTTATCCTCCCTATGGTGCCTATCTTGTACAGGCTTCATTTGTACCCGTAAACGACGATAAGGGGTTCGATATGCAAACCCACAATGGGGTGATCAAAAGATATTTTGTCTATGGTTATGTAGAATTCACTTTACAAAAAAAACTTTGCAAACTTTTTGTGTACCAAAGTGAAAAATTGAGAACACAAAAAGGCAGCGAAGATCATTTGTTTATGCCATTTACCGACAATACAAATTATACCGAAACCTTTGGCGGTGGCCGGTATCTCGATTTTAAGATTAGTGATATCCGCGAGGGGAAACTCGAGATCGATTTTAACAAGTGTTACAATCCTTATTGCGCATACAAGGCAGGTTATGCCTGTCCTATTCCACCCAAAGAAAACAATCTGGATATTGCGATAGAAGCGGGTGAAAAGCTATTTGGCAAAGCACCCCTTGAATAAATGCAATTGTAATGCGATCGATGTGTTGTCGCACTAACTTAAATTATGCCGGCAATCGTATACAGTCGTCCCCGGACATCGGCTTCGTTTAATTGTACTTTTTTGCTTGTTGTCTTTACAATTGCCCGCCATAAATTTCTTCAACAAAACGGCTTTCGAAGGTGTCGGCATGGGTATTGGAAATGAAAATATTTTTCTTGGGATTGTAAGTATATTCCTTACCCAACTCCTCAAAATTTTTAGCCACGTATTCGATACCGTCGAGGATATTGTCGAGGTCTTTGTCGGTCAACGTCGGGTGAAGCGAAAGCCTGATCCATCCCGGTCGCACAAAGAGTTCGCCCTTGGCCAGCCGGCTGATAATTTCATCAGATTGTTGCTGGTCGATTCCCAGCAAATAGTGCCCGTATGTACCCGCACAGGCGCAGCCCCCGCGCACCTGTATACCAAAATGATCGTTGAGTAATTTTACACCCAGGTTGAAATGTAATCCATCGACATAAAAAGAGATGGCCCCTACCCTATGACGGATATTGGGCGCCAGCACATGGATATTGCTGATGTTTGCAAGCCGATCGAGTACTTTATCAACCATTTCCTGTTCGCGCTGAAGGATATTGGCAACGCCCATTTCTTTCTTGAGTTTAAAACACAAAGCCGCTTTTATGCCTTGTAAAAAAGGGGGTGTTCCTCCATCTTCCCGATCCTCTACACTGTCGATATAGATATGAAATTTCCAGGGGGTTGTAAATTTTACTGTCCCTCCTCCGGAATGATCGGGAACGGCACAATTGTACAATGCTTTGTTCATCACCAAAATACCCGGTGTACCCGGTCCGCCCAGAAATTTATGAGGGGAAATAAATATCGCATCAAGTTGTTGCAGTGGTTCGGCCGGATGCATATTGATCTCAACATAAGGACCCGAACAGGCAAAGTCGACAAAGCAATACCCCCCGGCACGGTGTATCATCTCCGCTAGCGTGTAGTAAGGTGTAAAGATGCCGGTAACATTTGAACAGGCACTAACCGAAGCAATCTTAAGCGGACGATTTTCGTATTGTTTCAATAAGGTAGCAAAATGATCCAGATCAACCTCTCCATTTGCGTCCGGATGAATGATCTCAACATCCGCAAGGGTTTCGAGCCAGGAAGTATGATTGGAATGATGTTCGATATGGGTAATAAAAACAACGGGGCGTTCATTATCGTTACATACCTGATAATGTTGCAAATAACGTTTGGCGTTTTCAGGAATACGCAGCCCCAATATGCGTTGCAACTTATTGATGGAATCGGTCATGCCCGAACCTGAAAATATCAGGGCATCATTGGCATCGGCATTTACTTCGCGCTTGATATACTCTTTCGACTCGTGATAGGTGCGCGTCATCAAGGTACCGGTTATTGAGGTTTCGGTATGGGTATTCGCACAAAAAGGCGCAATTTTGTCCTGTATAATTTTTTCGATGGGACCATACAAACGACCACTGGCAATCCAGTCGGCGTATAACAATTTCTTTTCTCCCTGTGGTGTAGGAAAGGTTTGTTCGTTACCGATAATTTGGTCGCGAAACGGTTTGAAATATGATTCAGTCATGGCTATCGATTATCCAAATGTGGCACGAAGGTAAGGAAAAAGAAATTGTATATTTCGTTAAAGAACATCACTCATTTCCCTGTCCGCCTGCCTGACGATCGAAGACAACTTTCATCTGTCAACTAAAATTCGATCTTGGGATTAAGCAAGCTATTGATTTTGGAAAAATGTTTGCATCCGAAAAAACCATGATAAGCCGAAAAAGGAGAAGGATGGGCTGCCTTGAGTATCGTATGTTTTTGCTGATCGATGAGGTGTTCTTTTTGTTGGGCAAAACGTCCCCATAAAACAAAAATTACTTTTTCTTTTTGCTCCGAAACGTTGGCAATAACAGCATCCGTAAAGGTCTCCCATCCGCTATGGGCATGACTCATTGGCTTACCGGCCTCAACGGTCAGCGAAGCGTTCAACATCAGTATTCCTTGTTTAGCCCAATGACTGAGATCCCCGTGTGGCGGTAGGTCTTTACCCAGATCATCGTGCAATTCCTTAAAAATGTTTTGCAGGGAGGGTGGACATTTTACACCTTTTTGGACACTGAAACACAGTCCATGCGCCTGACCCGCCCCATGATAAGGATCCTGACCCAATAACAAAACACGAACCTTTTCGAACGGGGTCAATGCAAACGCCTCAAAAATGTGTTTTCCTTCGGGATAAATGACCTTGCCGGCTTGCTTTTCATGACGCAGAAAGCTAACCAGAGAACTGAAATAGGGCTTTTCGAATTCTGCTGCCAAAACCCTATGCCATCCTTCTTCGATATTGACTTTCATGATAGCAGCAAGAATAAAAAAAAATCTGTATTAAATATAAAATTTCCTATACTTTTGCTAAACCAAATTTATCCAAACATGCACTTTATTCAAAATTCCTGGTTTGCTGTGTACAGTATCTGGTTGGTTTTGCTGACCTTGGGCGTAGTGGGGATTATTGCACACATTCATAATCGTCGACGTTATTTGCGTCGCATTGCGGTTTATTTTTCGGTGACTTTTGTTTTGGCGATTACCTTTTCGTTTCAGACAGATCGCAGCATTTTTATCAACAGCGATCAGTTGAGCATCAGCAAACCAAATAATGGACAACAAGTAGAAAACCCATCACTGCTGAACAGTGCTTTCCGCTTTATCGGATCGGTTTTGCGTGACAAGATCTCGAACTAATATTTTTATTGGTCGTTTTACCAATTAGTTTATTTTTGCTGTTGTGAGTTTTGTATACCCCCTCTTCATCATTGCAACTGCTGCAATTGCTGTACCGGTCATCATTCATCTTTTTAATTTCAGGAAATACAAAAAAGTCTTTTTTCCCGACATCCGCTTTTTAAAAGAATTACAGGAACAAACGCAACGACATTCGCGGCTCAAACATTTACTCGTTCTTGCCGCACGCATACTCACCATCCTATTTCTCGTTTTCGCTTTTGCACAACCTTTTTTCAATAAAGATAAAGACAAGATCAATCAGGTACCCCGAGCGGTCAGTATTTACATCGACAACTCCTTCAGTATGGGTGTTGAAAAAAATTCCTTGTCGATGCTTGATCTGGCAAAAGACAAAGCCAAAGACCTCATTGCATCTTATGGCGACAATGATAAAATTCAGGTGCTAACCAACGATTTCGGCTACAACGAAAATAAGTTTCTGACCCGAAATGAAGCCTTGCGTTTTTTAAGTACGATACAACTTTCCGCAAAAAATAAGCAGCCCCGACAGATCATTGAAAAACAAAAACAACTGATCGGCATGGAAGGTGCTTACCAAAAACAGATTATTTATATTTCCGATTTTCAAAAATCAAACTTTCCGGCTGAACTCACAACAAATGATTCGATCAGAAAATACTTTATTTCGGTCAATGCCGCTGCGCTCAATAATATTTCACTCGACACGGCCTGGTTTGAGTCTCCGTCAATTTTGCTGAATGAACCCAATCCGATTCAGGTAAAACTGAAAAACAACAGCGCCGAAGAAGTCAATACCTCTCTGACCTTGCGGGTCAATAACCAATTGAAAAGTGTGGTCAATACCCGTTTAAAAGCCCGCGAAACGCTTGTTCAACCCATTGCGTTCAGTCCAAAGGGTGCCGGTACACAAAATGTAGAATTGTTTATCAACGATCACCCGATGAATTTTGATGATACCTTTTATATTGCCGGTAAAGTCAACGCGAATTATGCCGTGCTGACCCTGAACCAAACGAATGCTAACGCCTACCTGAGTTCTGTGTTCAAACCGGGTATACAATTTAAAGTTGATCATTTTCAAATCGGCGGGGTCAATACGGCTTTGTTTGCTAACTACTCACTCATTATTCTCAACAGTATTACTCAAATGAGTGAGCCGGTGGCAGACGCGCTTACCCAATACCTAAACAATGGTGGAAGCATATTGTGTTTTGCACCGGAAAATCAGCAACTTGCCGGGATCAACAGTTTTTTGAGCCAAAGTGCAGGCTGCAGTTATAGCGGTTTTGATACCACAAAATTATTCGTGACCGCATTCAACCGTTCACACGAATTGTTTCGCGACCTGTTTGTGAAAACCCCTGAAAATATTGACCTCCCTGTTTCCTACAAACATTTTCATTTAGGTGCCAATGCCATGAGTAGCGAACAAAAATTGTTTACCTTCTCAAATGGTGATGCCTTTCTCAGTATGTTTAAAACCGGAAACGGCAAACTTTATGTATGCGCCTCAAGCGCCGAAAGCAATGCCAGTTCGTTTCCAAAATCCTACTGGTTTTTACCCCTGATCTATAAAATGGCCTTCAGCAGTGGAAGCAATGCGATCAATGCCCTCACGATCAATAAACATCCTGATGTGCTGGTTGAGAATAATAAACTCAGCGACAAAACTATTTATCATCTGCTGCGGGGAAATTTTGATGCCATACCCGAACAACGCGCGATGGGGAACAAAATGCTGATCAATATCAATAATGCCATCAACCAGGCCGGCTTTTACACCCTGCGTTTACCCGAAAATAAAGACACCGCAACAATCGCTGTGAATTACGACCGTAGCGAATCGGCGCTTGAATACTGGACGATGGATGAACTGAAAAAAAGTACCCGGCTCAAAAATGCAGCATGGCTTGGCGAACGCACCGATATTGCAGCGTATATCAATGAATGGCAACACGGTATGCCACTTTGGAAAGTTTGTATTATTTTAGCCCTTCTGTTTTTGCTCACCGAAATTCTCCTGATCCGATTGATGAAATAAAACATTATACACCCATGCAGATCCTAATCAAAAAAGCAACTATCCTCTCCTCAGGTTCAACATTTCACTTGAAAAAGAAGGATGTTTTCATTAAAAACGGGATCATCGAAAAAATTGCGAACAATATCAGCGAAAAAGCAAAAATCATCATCGATAAAAAAAATACATTCATCAGTTTAGGCTGGGTGGATGTGTTTGCCGACTTTTGCGACCCGGGACACGAACACAAGGAAACACTGGCGAGTGGATTGGAAACAGCGGCTGCAGGCGGCTATACTGATGTATTTTTGATACCGAATACCCAACCGGCCATAAGCGCAAAATCGGCAGTAGAGTATATAAAAAATAAAGATCAACTTGTTAATTTGCATCCTATTGGGGCCGTGTCGAAAAACCTGGAAGGGAAAGATTTAGCCGAAATGTACGACATGAAACTCGCCGGAGCCATTGCGTTTTCTGACGGAAGAAAAACCATACAAAACAGTGGGCTGCTTTTAAAGGCGATGCAATATGTAAAGACCTTTAATGGTACAGTCATTGAATTGCCTGAAGACAGGGAAATTTCGAAGAATGGACTGATGAATGAAGGAGAAATTTCGACGCAGATCGGTGTGCAGGGAAAGGCATCGCTGGCAGAAGATATCCACACCTACCGCAATATTGAAATTCTGCGTTACACAGATTCCACTTTGCATTTGAGCGGGATCAGTACAAAAAAATCGATCGATTTGATCAGGCAGGCGAAAAAACAAAAGCTCAGGATCAGTTGCTCAGTTACGCCTTATCATTTGCTGTACAACGATCAGCAACTTCAACAATATAACAGTCTGTACAAAGTAAATCCGCCGTTGCGCACAGAAGACGATCGCAAAGCACTGATCAAAGCGGTGGAAGATGGAACAGTGGATTGTATTGCGTCGCATCACTCGCCACAACACTGGGACGACAAGCAAGTGGAATTTGCTTACGCCGAAAACGGCATGATCACCCTGCAAACCATGCTGCCGATGCTGTTGCAGATCAGCGATCAGATAAGTGTCGATAAATGGGTCAGTCTGCTCAGCGATCGTCCCCGTGCATTGTTTGGACTTCAACAACATACACTCGAAACGGGTGCCTCAGCTTGTCTGACCGTTTTTAGTAGCAGTGAAAAATGGGTACTGAACGAAAAAAGCAATAAGAGTTTGTCGCAAAATACACCATTGTTTGGGCAGTCACTCAACGGAAAAATATTGTGTGTCATTAACAACCAGCAGTACAGGATAAATGAATAAACAGATCTCGACCCGGGTGGGTGCCATCACCGGCATCTTAATTTTAGCATTCACATTGATCCTGAGTTTGATCACCTTGCAACAAATGGCTATCATCTTCACGTTACGATTTCTGATCTTGTTTGCCGGGGTTCTTGCATCTTGTGTGCTGTTGTATAAATATTATGCGGATATTAAATTTCTCGATGCATTCATCCATTGCGTCAAAACCAGTATCACGGCGATTATCATCGTATTGGTCGGCAACACAATTTTGTTTTTGATCTTTGAAAAAAACAAAACCTTCAGCAATTATACACTCGACTTGATGATGAATATTTTTACCTTCAGCATCAGCGGCTTGTTGTCTTCATTTTTTACCTCACTGATTTTTAATACATTTACAAAAAATAAATAAGCCAGCCTTGCAACTATCGATCGTCATACCCTTTTACAACGAAGAAGAATCATTACCCGAGCTGGTCAACTGGATTGAAAAAGTGGTAAGCGAACATTCATACAGCTACGAGATCATTATGGTCGATGATGGTAGCAATGATCACAGTTGGGAAATAGTGAAGCAATTGCGATCGCAAAACCCGCATATACGCGGCATTTCCTTTCAACGAAATTATGGCAAATCCGCTGCACTAAATGAAGCGTTTAAGGCAGCACAGGGCAATTATATCATTACGATGGATGCCGATCTGCAGGATTCACCTGATGAAATTCCTTCCCTGTATGAAATGATCAGCCGGGAAAATTTTGATATTGTGAGTGGTTGGAAGAAGAAGCGTTTTGATAATGCATTGACTAAAAATATCCCTTCGAAACTGTATAATTGGGTCACCGGCAAAATGAGCGGTATCCGTTTGCATGATATGAATTGTGGACTCAAGATCTACCGGCACAAGGTTGTTAAATCGATAGAAGTATATGGCGAAATGCATCGCTATATCCCTGTATTGGCCAAATGGGCGGGATTCAGGCGTATTGGTGAGAAACCGGTTGTACATCAGGCGCGCAAGTACGGCGTGAGTAAGTTTGGTTGGGAAAGATTTGTCAATGGATTCCTCGATCTTGCCTCCATCATGTTTGTGGGCCGTTATGGGAAAAAGCCCATGCACTTGTTTGGCTTCTGGGGTACGCTGGTTTTTCTGGCCGGTGCGGCCATTTGGGTCTATCTGGCTGTAGGAAAATTTGTTTTTGATATTGCCATTGCGGGTCGTCCTTTATTTTTTGTGGGACTTATTTCTATCGTGGTGGGTACACAATTATTTTTGGCGGGATTTATCGGTGAGCTGATCGCGCGCAATTCCTCAGACAGAAACCTTTATAATATTGCAGATAAAATCGGAATTGACTAAAAGATTTTATATTCGCAGCCTGGTCCCGTAGTTCAATGGATAGAACGAAAGTTTCCTAAACTTTAGATACAAGTTCGATTCTTGTCGGGACTACTAAAAATCAGAGTGAGAGTGAAGTTTGAATGCGCACCATGATTTTTTTCTTCACACTCTCTTTCTCACACTTTTTCACTCTATTGTTTTACCTGCACTTAAAATGAAATATCCTCAAAAGTCTTTTATCTATATTTTTTAAACTTCATATTATAATTTCCACAGTGTTTACTTTTATCTCCTTTCTCGTCTTCCAAAGGAGTAGACTCTGTATAAATACTACATTTTGAACATCAGAGCTTCCTCTGCTAGGCTTGGCTTTTGACTTCTCAATGTCATTTGTGTATTAGCAATAATAAAAATGGGATGTTTTGGATTTCCGGAAGTTATTTTTTTATTTTTGACATCCCCAACCGTTTGGACTAATCTCCAAAAACCAAACATAACATAGTAAAAGTTGAAATTTGAAGACAATATTTAAACTAACAAAACTTATAATTTTTGCGATCTTATTTTGCGGATGCGATCCTGGTTATGGAGGAAGAACAGTCTTGAATAATCAAACATCTTATATATTAGAATTAAAGTATAAAACAGGACCAGTTGATACAAGTATTACAGTTCAACCCAATAATTCCGTAGAGGTATACCATTTTGGAGGGATGGGAGCAGGCAGAGATTATAACTGTTGTCCATGTGAATTTAGGGAAATCTCACTAACAGTTAAAGATTCTTCTAAGACAATTACTAAATTCATTACAAATACTGCCAATTGGCTAATGGTTAATGAAAATACAAAAAAATATAGCAGCAAGGAAATCAATTGTTCATTCGTATTGGAACAAAAAGATGTTCAATAATAAACACTGGCTGATACAGCAGATTTGTCCGAAAGGACATCTGTCTGCAAATGTTGTATTTTCAAATCATTAGTCAACTTGCAAGTGTGCCACCCTATCAAAATAAAAGGGCAGGTCTATCAAAATGAAAGGGTTTCCATCCGAAAGCCTTTGTTGCCAATTCGCTACAACACCCGTATTTATTGACTTTCCTTGCAAAATTGCAGTAAGGCATTCATTTTGCCATAGTATGGCCAAAATAATGCAAATGAAAAAAGAAACAGCGGCAAACCCGCTCAAAAATATGCAACGCTTTGCCGACATCACTAAAGAAATGTTCTTATCCGGAAATGTCACCAGAGCTGAACGTTGCCTGCAGACGGCTGAACATATTTACCAACATGGGGATAAACGTCTAAGAAATGCGATGGAGAATGTATACATCTATTCGCTAAGCAGCTTTTTAACCCTGCATCACTTTACCCTAAAATTGCTTTTACCTAAACACTTACATGAAGCCTATCAAAAGCAAATAAACGCAATTTGTGCGTAAGCCTAATGACAAAAAAAAAGAAATGACTATCATACTTCTTCTCACCGGTCTGATCTGCTTTTTGCTGCTCGACAAGGCCATTCAATTTTTCGAAAAAATCTAACAATGACCCTATTATTTTTTATCGCCATCGTCGTTTTCAGTTATATGTGCTATGTGTTATTCAAACCGGAAAAATTCTGATAAAGCCTTTGCTGTTCAGTATCCGGCATGACCGATTACCAATCCTGTGCGATATACGACTACCGTCATACGCAACAAACGAAGAAAAAATGTCCTTTCACGTTTTTAACGCAATCAAAATAAAATAATGAATACAGAAATATCCGGAATCGTATTGATGTTTAGCATCACTGTGTTATTGGCAGTTCCCCTCGGTCGCTATATAGCCAAAATTTTCTGCAATAAAAAAACCTGGCTTGATGTGATATTCGACCCTGTAGACCGTCTGCTGTATACATGGGGTGGTATCGACCCCACTAAAGCCATGAACTGGAAACAACATTTAGCAGCCATGCTGACGATCAATATGGTTTGGTTTTTACTTTCGATGCTGATACTCACCAATATGGGTTGGCTACCGCTTAACCCTGATGCAAATCCTTCGATGAGTGGTGATCTGGCTTTCAATACCGCGATCAGCTTTATTGCCAACACGAATCTTCAGCACTATTCAGGCGAAAGTGGAATATCGTATTTGGGGCAGTTGGTGTTGATGTTATGGCAATTCTTAAGTGCGGGCACCGGTATCGCCATGGCAGCTGTATTGTTTACGGCAATGAAAGAAAAGTCGACGGACAGATTGGGAAATTTCTATGCATTTCTGGTCAGAAGCTGTACCCGCATTTTATTGCCCATGGCCATGGTTACCGCAATGATCCTGGTGCTCAATGGATCACCCATGACCTTTGCGGGAAAGCAAACGTTGTTGTCGCTGCAAGGAGAATCGATGCAGGTCAGTCGGGGGCCGGTAGCCGCTTTTACAGCAATCAAACATGTGGGAACAAATGGTGGTGGCTTTTTTGGGGCGAATTCGGCGCATCCTTTCGAAAATCCCAATTACGTCAGCAATATGGTTGAAATGATTGTGCAAATGCTCATTCCGTTTGCCTTGGTTTTTGCGCTGGGATTTTTGATCAACCGCAAGAAATTTTCTTACATGATTTTTGGGGTAATGACCTTGGGATTTTTGTTGCTGGTGATTCCCACGATAGTATCCGAATGGAAAGGACATCCCGCCCTGACAAACATGGCCATTGCCCAAACAAGCGGTAATATGGAAGGCAAAGAAATTCGATTTGGTCCAGCCACATCAGCCTATTGGAGTATTGCCACTACCGTCATTTCCACCGGTAGCGTAAACGGTATGCATGACAGTTTTACACCTTTAGCCGGGATGAATCAATTGCTGGCCATGATGGTGAATTGTTTTTATGGTGGATGCGGTGTCGGGATGCTCAATTTTTACATCTTTATTATTCTCACCGTATTTATCAGTGGTCTGATGGTAGGAAGAACACCCGAATTTTTAGGTAAAAAAATCGAAGCCCGTGAAATGAAAATTGCCATGATCATCGCTTTACTGCATCCCTTGCTGATTTTAGTCGCTACCGCGATTGCCTGTAAGTTGTATGTCGGCGATTCAGTTGCTTTGAGCGGTTGGCTCAACAACCCGGGCTTTCATGGATTCAGCGAGATGCTGTACGAATTTACTTCCTCTTCGGCCAACAACGGCAGTGGTTTTGAGGGATTGGGCGACAACACACCCTTCTGGAACATCAGTTGTGGATTGGTGATATTGCTGGCTCGCTTTTTACCTATTATCGGCCCGATAGCGATCGCCGGTATACTCGCCAATAAAAAATTTATTCCGGAAAGCGCAGGAACTTTACAAACCGATACTATGACCTTCGGATTGATGATTTTTGCTATCATCGCTTTGGTTGCGGCCTTGTCTTT
>CAZFKA010000062.1:11757-14147 GCA_964519155.1 uncultured Bifidobacterium sp.
CCCTGGCACTGGGTCCCCTCGCTGAGTATTTTTCACAGAAATAATAATCGACAACAACATGAACCATCAACACAACAATTTACGTTTGTTTCAAAATGATATCGTCTTGGCTGCGCTCAAACAATCGTTTATCAAATTGCACCCGGCATCCATGATCAAAAATCCGGTTATGTTCACTGTAGAGGTCGGTACAGTGGTGATGCTGGGCGTATGCCTATGGATAATGAGTGGTGAAAAAACACAAGGCAGTTTGCTGTATAATATTGTTCTATTTCTGGTATTGCTGCTGACTTTGTTGTTTGCCAATTTTGCTGAAGCCATTGCTGAAGCGAGAGGAAAAGCACAAGCCGATAGCTTGCGAAAAACAAGAGAGGAAACACCGGCAAAAGTGATCATAAGCGCAAACGAAACGTCCGACAGTCGTGCGGGACTCAGCAAATTGCCGATCACCACCATTCCATCATCGCAATTAAAAAAAGGCGATATTTTTGTTTGTGAAGCCGGTGATATCATCCCCAACGATGGTGAAATTATTGAAGGGCTGGCAACCATCGACGAGAGCGCCATTACCGGTGAAAGCGCACCCGTCATTCGTGAAGCCGGTGGAGATAAAAGCAGCGTAACAGGAGGAACAAAAGTTTTGTCCGATCATATCAAAGTGATGGTGACGACAGAACCCGGGGAAAGCTTTTTAGACAAGATGATCGCTTTGGTTGAAGGTGCATCGCGACAAAAAACACCGAATGAAATTGCGCTGACAATACTGCTTGCCGGTTTTACCCTGGTATTTATTATTGTAACGGTAACGCTCAAACCTTTTGCCGATTATGCCCATACACCGATCACCATTGCCGCTTTTATTTCGCTGTTTGTTTGCCTTATTCCTACCACCATCGGTGGTCTACTTTCAGCAATCGGTATTGCCGGTATGGACAGGGCATTGCGGGCAAACGTGATTACCAAAAGTGGTAAAGCCGTTGAAACAGCCGGCGATATTGATGTACTGCTTTTAGATAAAACAGGAACCATTACCATCGGCAACCGTAAGGCAACACATTTCTTTGCAGCCCAGGGTATAGATGAAAATCATTTTATGAAGTGCATTGTACTCAGTTCAATGGCGGATGAAACGCCTGAAGGAAAATCAATCATTGAATTGGCCAATATTCCACCTGACCGGTATCCACTCACCCAACCAAGATTTGTAAAATTCACGGCCGAAACAAGATGCTCCGGTGTGGATGATCAAAACACCAGGATCAGAAAAGGAGCATCGGATGCGATCAGGCAATTGGTTGAAAAAGCGGGCAATCCTTATCCCGCAGAGATAGATAAAAAAGTGTCTGAAATTTCCAGCAATGGCGGTACCCCTTTGGTAGTTTGCGAAAACGAAACCGTACTGGGTGTTATTGAATTAAAGGATATTATCAAACCGGGTATTCAGGAGCGTTTTGACAGGCTTCGCAAAATGGGAATCAAAACGGTGATGGTTACCGGCGACAACCCGCTGACAGCGAAATATATAGCCGAAAAAGCAGGTGTCGACGATTTCATTGCAGAAGCCAAACCCGAAGATAAAATGAATTATATCCGTAAAGAACAAGCGGAAGGCCGACTGGTAGCCATGATGGGTGATGGCACCAACGACTCGCCGGCACTTGCCCAGGCAGACGTAGGCGTAGCGATGAATAGTGGCACCCAAGCCGCCAAAGAAGCCGGCAATATGGTTGATCTTGATAATGACCCCACGAAACTGATTGAAGTAGTTGAAATAGGAAAGCAACTGCTCATGACGCGGGGAACATTGACAACATTCAGCATCGCCAATGATGTAGCCAAGTACTTTGCCATCGTTCCGGCATTGTTTATTTCGTCGATTCCGGCTTTGCAGGCACTGAATATCATGCAACTTCATAGCCCGGAAAGCGCAATTTTATCGGCAGTAATTTTCAATGCCATCATCATACCGATGCTCATTCCCCTGGCTTTGAAAGGCGTACAATATAAACCCATCGGTGCCAGTGCCTTACTCAGGAGAAATCTTTTGCTCTACGGGTTTGGTGGACTCCTGGTACCTTTTATCGGTATAAAACTTATAGACCTACTGGTTTCAATATTTATGTAAAAATGTATTAAATAAAAAAAAAATGAAAGAACATATTTTCCCTGCCATTCGATTTACCTTACTTTTCGCCCTATTATTTTCGGGTGTATATACATTGTTTATTTATGGCTTCGCACAACTGACACCGAATCATGGAGAAGGTGAAATGATCACTTATAATGGGCATCAATACTATGCAAACATCGGACAGAAGTTTTCTGACGACAAGTACTTCTATGCTCGTCCATCTGCTGTCGACTACAATGCTGTAGGCTCTGCCGGGAGC
>CAZFKA010000063.1:0-13952 GCA_964519155.1 uncultured Bifidobacterium sp.
TCTCGTCGGTTATTTGGAGGAGTTGCATTTTGCACCCCACAGTTTTGACACTATGGCATTGATCTATGCGCATTTTCCGGCAGATGTCAAATCGCAACTGCATACAATGCTCAATGCTCTATTGAAGATCGGCGCTGTGGTGATTTTTGAAGCCTTTAGTAAAAATCACCTGCCGTATGTACTGGCCAATGAAAAAGTGGGTGGCCCTAAAGATATCGATAGTCTGTTCTCCATCGAAGAGATCAAAGCAGACTTCTGCAACTATGAGATCATTGAACTCAAAGAGGAAGTGATCGAATTACACGAGGGTTTGTATCACAATGGGTTTGCTTCGGTGATTAGATTCGTCGGTCGCAAAATGAGGCATTAGGGTTGCGTGATAGCTATGGGTACGGTGAAGCCCTTGCTGTACCGGTCTAACCATACTCACCGACAGTGATGCTATTCGTTAACCCGCATCGATTGGAAATGCCTGCGAGGTAAACAAACAGCGGAACATAGTGAAACGACTAAACGGATGAAATTTCTAGCACCGGATGAAAAGGCCAATAGAATCAGTGAGCGGGAAATGTTGAAGCAAGACGTCGACAAATCGTACTATTATAAAGAGTAATGCACGACTGCTTGTGCAAAGCCTGATAGTATTGAAACAACTGTATATTTGCCCCTCAAAAGAAGCTTGACTATGGAATTGTTTAAAGATGCGTTTTCGAAATCGAAGGATGAAAAGAAAGTGATCTGTATCTACCTCAATGGGGAGGACACCGACTTTTGGTGCGGTTATATTATCGATTATAACGAGGATATCGTTGTTTTGAGACACTACACCAAGTATGGCATTCCGGATGGGATTATCCTGGAGAAGATCGTCAATATTGAATGCATCAAATACGATAATGAGTATTGCAGACTGATGGCGCAATTGATCGCCGACCCGTCGGTATTGGATTTCAAAGACGGATGGCGTTTGCCGATGAACAAGCTCGCCAACTGGCAACATGATACGCTTGAACTGTTGCTCAACAAAGCCGATCGCATAGCACGGATTGAAATTGATAAAGACCTCATCTATTGTGGCTTGGTAAAATGGCTCGATCAAGATATTGTGATCATCACCGAACTCAACGGACATGGAGGAGAAGAGGGTACCGTACTGCTAAAAGTAGAAGATATCACAGAGATCAGGATCAATGATCTGGATTGCCGTAGGAGACTGGTGTTTCATCGCTGGACACATTGACTGCCTGACGCCCGGCGTCGCATGAGCAACTTGCCCTAAAATACCCACTGCATGGTATTGCAATCGCTGCCGGGGTATGATATCTTTGTACTATTCTTCAACACACAAAAAAAATTTCTAATGAAAAAGCTGATCTGCCTTTTGGCATTCACCACTATCGCACTGCATTATACCGGCAGGGTACAAGCGCAAAACATTCTGGTAGAAGAACATTTTGTCGAGAACGACAAAGGCTGGAATCTAGGGGAAGACAAAGATGTGGTTCGCTCCATTGACAATGGCCGATTGGTGATGGAGGGTAAAAAATATACTTTTGAAAATGGCGTGTTTAAAGGAAAGGGGGGATATTGGCTCAAAATGCCTGAATCGAAATTGCCTGCGGATAATTATGTTATTTCGTTTACCACACGATGGAAAGGAAATAAGCGAAACGATGATAAATACAGCCCTTATGGCGTGATATTAGGCGACTATTATTTTCTGGTATATGCTGATGGCGATCGTCGATTGCTAAAATGGGATACCAGCGGAAAGAAGTATGAAACCATTGTAGACTGGGGCGTACAATCAGTGATCAACAAAAAGGATCTTGCCGATAATAAATGGGAAATTCGTTATCAGGATGGTAAAGCAGCCTTTTATTGCAATGGCAATATGCTGTATAAGAAAGAAATTTATATTCCGATGGGTAGCTTTGTAAAACTCTATATCGAAAATTCGGAAACCGTTGCCTTTGATGATGTGATCGTCAAAAAGTTGTAGCGTTTTTTTTGAGCTACTTCTTATTGGCCCATGCAAATATGCCTGTACTTTTTTTTGGATTAAAATATCGCTCTCACCGTTGCGCGACCGGTATGCACCGTGGGATTGCCTGCCGGTTTTCGCCCTTCGTATTGCAAACTCATTTCAATATTCTTCGACACTCGTTTGTCGAAGCTGGCCTGCCACAAATAATTTTTACCGTTTTGTAATCCATCGAGCATGATATATCCCAGACTGCTGTTGCTGATGCCATTGTAGCGGATATGCGCGTAAGTACCTCTGAGATTGATAGAACCCGTAGTAACAATATTATACCGTACATCAATATTCACATTATTGGCAACGGCTTTTTCGCCACCGTATCGCACACTGTTTTGCCGGGTGTCGTAACGGTAAGCACTTTGCAAACGCAACTGATTGCGCAGCATAACCCAGGTGATATTGGGTTCGGCAATACGATTCGCAATAGCATAGTTTCTGTTTTCGAGAAAGGCTGATGAATAATTTTTTTGTGCCGATCGTATACTTAAACCCAGGGTAAATTGTTTGCTGATATTGACCCGTCCGCGCAAATGATGTTCGCGGTTTTGCCGGGTATCCACGCCATAGGTCATAAGCGTTTTGCCTGAATTGACCGTATGAATATAATCGAGCCCCCAAAGATTATTGAATCGATTGAAGAAAACAGAATTCACCAGCGAAGAAGCATTGTTGAGCAACAAAGTATCATTGTCGAGCGATATAAAGGGGTTATATTGTTCGATACCCTGCTTACCAATAAAACGATTATTGAGTTGTATAGCCGATTGCAAATAAAAGGCCGCGATGATTTTTCTGATGCCGCGAATATTCGACTGGTTCAGTATGGTTTTCGGATTCAGAGAGATCGATTGGTTGTATACCGAGTACTTGGCTTTGACATACTGACTGGTGGGGGTAAAAATGCGGATATACAATTTTTCGTCAGGGAAGACAGCTAATTCAAATTCATTGAGTTGTTCCACAGAGTCTTTATTGTAATCGCGCCACACATACACACCTTGTCCGGCCACTACTTTCACATACGTAAATTCTCTTTTGGGTTCCTGGCCCGACCCCAGTTCATACAACAGGTTACCACTCAGTAAACCTTTGAGCGCGGTAAAATTATACTCCACCCTGCCGAGCAAACTTTCATCCGGTTTCAAAGCTGTGAGGGTAGTATCGCTGATGCCAAGTATGCGATAGGCGCCTGTAATTTTGATATCTTGATTTTTCAGGGAAGTGATATTGGTGTTGAGTGCAAAAGTATGCCCTAATGTACTTTGCTTAAATTCATTATTCTTCGCTGCGCGATCGTGACGCAACGTGTATTCAAGGTTGAAATTATTTGTTGCACGCTGATTGTTTTTTACATAAAAGGTGATGGCGTCAAATGAAAAGGCCGATTTTAGCAAAGTGTCTGTCTGCGCATCTTTCAGCTCATTGTGTTCAACGAGGTAGCGTGTACCGATCGTGATCTCCTGCAAATGCTTAAGTTGTTTTTCCAGTTCAACATAAGGCCGCAGATAAGTGCTTGTATTCAAACTGGATTGTTGCTGCATTATATTGCCTTTGCCGAGAAAACGGTACCCTTTTTTAAGATAGGCCAGTGACAGCACATGTTGCGTACCTTTAAACGTATTGCCTCTCAAATAGGTCCCAAACTGATAATCGATTCTTCCCGTAGACCCATCGGCTGTCGCTGCTTCTTTCAACAAGGAGAAATTTACATTGCCGAGATGTTCATCTTGCGGACGTTCGAGTGGATTGATATTCCAATCGCGGTTAAACTCTACATTTCTGAAACGTTCGAGGGGTTTAAAACGATCTTGAACAAATTCGTAATTGACTTTGCTCAGCAGAGCCAGATGACGTTTGCGACTGATATTTCTTTTTTCATCATAAATCAGTTTGGTCGCCACACCGGTATGGGTATTGTTGTCTATCGGCGAAAAAGTATTCGGGTCGTAATGGCTGAGGCCGGCTTCGATCATCAGGTTTTTATTGGTGTCAATCTGGTATTGCCAGGCTGCGGTGAGTAACTGTTGTTGTTTCGGCGTTACCAATACCATCACGGGTTCATAATCGCCTTGCGGAATACCATTCACCGGGGCTGACCATGCATATACACGACCATTGGCATTGTTTACCGATTGCACATAATTCCCCTTGCCACTACCGACAGATGAAAACACGAGATAGTATTTCGCGCTGTCTTTATCAGTGGAATACACGTACACATTTGCATAGAGTATTCCGTTGACGAGGGTATCGGTTTTTTTATACAAAATCTTACCGGTGCTAAACGTATCCTGATAGCTCACACTGGGGTAATAGGCTTGATGAATGCTGTCGCCAATGGATGCGAGAAATCGTTTCTGGGTCGAATCAAGACTTTGTTGTATGCTTTGGTTTTTGGCATCCTGATTCGAAAACACATTCAGCCGCACTTGCATTTTATCATTGATCTTCCATTCATCATTCAGATAGACGAGGGAGTTGAGATAGTTGCGATCTGAGAATTCAAATTCCACTACCAAACGCAGATCCTTGGTGATGATGCGTCGTGGCATAAATGTAATTTCAGCGGCGTTATAGTCGATCACATAATCCTGATCTTCACCGCGACTCATGAGTACCCCATCGATATATACTCTTTCTGTTCCGGCGAGCACGACAAAAAACTGTTCACCATTTGGCCCCGTAAGTTTGTACGGTCCCTGATTCCCTTCGAGCGCGGTGAGTACATTGCGTACAAATTTTCCTTTGGCGAGAGAGGCTGCCACGGAGATTTTATTTTGCCCTTTGGCAGAAGTTTTGAACGTGTTGGAAACAAAGGCACCCTGCACACGTTTGTAAAAATTCATGAAATAACCTGTAGGTCGTTTGATATCATAATCGCCGGCAATGAGGGTGGTATTTTTACGACTGATCTGAATAAAGACTTTATCAAACTCTTGTATCTGTTGTGTATTGCCTTGGGGTTGAAACGGAATATTATTGTCGGTGATGGCGCCGGTGAGTTTTATGCTGTCACCCAGATCGCCATCGAATTGCAAATTGAACTGGGAATTGAGAACCACATCCTGACTATTGCCAAATGACAAGGCTCGTCCGAAACTGCCTGCATAGTCAACATTGCCAAAATCGATAAAGGTTTTGTTCCCGGCCGCTTCTATGGCATCATAATAGTAAGGTGTGATGGCAAAATTGGTTTCGATACGGCGAACATCCTTATGGAAAAATTTCCGGTAAAAAAACAAAGGGAAAACACGATAGCTGATCTGCACAGAATCGGCAGCCGGTTTTGTTTTCCACCGCAATGTACTTTTCAGATAATCTATCGTATAGGTATTGCTGTCTACATCGCTGATGATAACGCTTTGGGGTAAAAGACTCAGGCTGTCGATCAGCAAGCTATCGGTACGGGTGTTGACCCAACGGCTCCGCTTGTTGCTCCAATCCTGTACCTGTGCCGTACTGCACCATGCACAAATCATGAAAAAGATCAAGCTGAAAATTCTGTAGTTCAAACCCGGGATATAGATATAAATAACGCATAAAAGTAAGGATATTGTATAGTATACCGAAAAAAACGACTTGTACAGGCATGGGTACGCCTTGAGGGAGAAATACCAAACAAATAAGGGGACAGAGAATATCCTACGAAAAATCGATGACGTAATAAATGAGGTAGTGGATGATCGCAAACAAAATGATGAAGGCTAGTGCGAGATAAATGATTATTTTGTTTTCGCGAATCATTACCCAAATATACTTTTAAAAAAAATATGCCGTAAAAGGGATAGGTGAAATATGACAATTTTATGACAAAAACACATTGCCTAAAAATTATTCAGTATCGGTTGTTTGCGGGAATGCGCTCTATTGCGCATACTTTAGCGTCTTTACCGCTTTGTGCAGTCATTCATGTGAAAATGTAAAGAGATTTTTATTATTTTCACCTTGTTTAACAAATGACCAGGCCGGCTAATATTATATTTCACATCATTGGATGTCTCTTGTTTTTGTCGTTTCCGGTTTTGCTGGCACCACACCCCACGTTTTCGATGGAGGTTTTTGCAAATACCTATGTGCAACGCGACATGATCAGCTATGCCCTGGGGCTGTGTTTCTTTTATACCAGTTTCTATTTTTTAATTCCTGTTTTTTATTTTAAAAAAAGATACATACTCTACGTCCTTTTTCATGTATTGTTCATTTTTCTTATCGCTTTTCTGCCGCGTCTGCTGGTGCCGGTCGACACAGAGTTGGCGTTGAACCTTAGCAGAGAGAGCCAGCCCAAGACCTACTTGTTTGAAATGAAACATCATCTCATTCTTTTCTTTGGGGTACTGTTTGCATCACTGACTTTACGGATCAATGACAAATTAAAAAAGTCGCATCGCGAAAAGCTGATCACAGAATTGTCGTATCTGAAAGCACAGATCAATCCACATTTTTTATTCAATACACTCAACAGTATTTATGCCCTGGCGATTGATAAATCAGAACACACGGCAAAGGCCATTGTAACGCTTTCCGGCATGATGCGTTATGCCATCAGCGATACATCGGCCAAATTTGTTTCGCTCGAAAAGGAAATGAATTATATCAATGATTATATTGAACTGCAGAAGTTGCGTTTGGGCGATACAGCTATCGTCAATTATAGTTTCGATGGGGATATTTCGGAAAAGCAAATCGCGCCGCTGGTCTTGATTCCTTTTATCGAGAATGCCTTCAAGCATGGTGTTAATCCGGAGGAAACTTCGCAAATCGATATTCAGTTGAGTGTATCGGATATCAATTTATATCTCCATGTTTTCAACTTAAAAGTGCCGCACAATTTACAGACGCAATTGAAAACGGGTTTTGGTTTAGAAAACGGAAGAAGCCAATTAAAACTTTTATATCCGAACAAGCATTCTATCAAAATTGAAAATAAAAATCTTAGTTTTACAGTGTCCATTAAAATTAACTTATCATGATCAAAGCTATTGCCATCGACGACGAACCACCCGCCCTCAAGGTCATTGAATCCTTTTGTGGTCAAAACGAACACATTCAGTTAGAGAAGACTTTTTCGAAACCGAATGATGCGTTGAAATATATCAACAATTACCCGGTTGATCTGATATTTCTGGATATACAAATGCCTTCTGTGTCCGGCATCGATTTTTACAAAAGTCTGGAAACCGAGGCCATGGTTATCTTTACAACTGCTTATAGCGAATATGCAGTAGAAGGGTTTAACCTCAATGCCATCGATTTCTTGTTGAAACCGTTTACCCAGGAACGATTTAACCAGGCTATCGCCAAGGCAACCGATTATCATAATCATATCACCAATGATGATAAAAGCCGTCAACAGTTTTTATTTATCCGTGCCGATTACAGCCTGATCAAGATCAATATTAATGATATCATTTATCTGGAAGGTCTCAATGACTACGTCAAATTTCATCTCGAAAATCAAAAGCCGATCATTGCGCGAATGACGCTGAAAATGCTCGTTGACCGCTTGCCATCGTCTGAATTCGTTAGGGCCCACCGTTCGTATATTGTTCCGATCAAAAAGATCATTTATATCCGTAACCGCATTATTCATATCAATGAAAACGATAAGGATATTGAAATACCAATCGGTAAAAGTTATGAAGATGATGTGCTGAGCGTTTGCAAGCCGAATTAAAGCTAAACGTCGTCCTATCTCAGGTTTTAAAGTGTTAATCTAAAATTATCAATTTAATAATAGGGTTCTCCCTACTTTTAATGAAATTTTTATTACATGAACAGCACTTTAAAATTGTTATGTTTTCTTTTATCTGTTATCGCTTTGCCGGTATATGCGCAGCAATTTAACGGTTATACACTCATTGGTACAACCAATTCGACCTCCGTTATCTTAATGGATACTAATCAGGTTACTTTTAAAACCTGGAGTGGCTTATCGCAAAGTACGGGATATTCTGTATTTCTGGAACCCGGCGGCACTTTGGTGCGTGCGTGTAAAGGAGGAACTACCCCCGCCGGAGCACCCGGTGGTCCGATTTGCGGAAAAATTCAAAAGCATGATTATGCCGGCAACTTGGTCTGGGATTACAGTATTTACGGCGCCGATTATATTTCGCATCACGATATTCAACCAATGCCCAATGGAAATGTGCTAGCTATTGTCTATCACAAAGTTGCTGCAGCAGATGTTACAGCCGCAGGGGGTACACAGGCCATCGATATGTGGCCTGACAAAATCATCGAAATTCAGCCCAATGGATTGAATGGCGGTACTATTGTGTGGGAATGGAGAATTTGGGATCATATCATGCAAAATACTGATCCCAATAAACCCAATTATTTTGCCAATGTAGTTGATCATCCTGAGCGGCTGAACCTGAATTACAAACAAACAAAAGACTGGATCCACATGAATGGTGTAGATTATAATCCTATTCTCGATCAGGTTGCTTTCAGTTCGCACAATATGAGCGAATGGTATGTGATCGATCATAGCACCACAACCGCAGAAGCTGCCGGACATACCGGGGGCAACTCCGGTAAAGGTGGCGACTTTCTGTATCGTTGGGGGAACCCCGCGGCCTACAATGCAGCCGGTACAACGATCTTAAAAGTAACCCATGACGCTCATTGGATTCCTGAAGGGTGTCCAAATGCCGGTCGTTTGGCCGGGTTTAATAATCAAGGGGTATCACCCAATCAATCGGCCGCCGATCAAATAATCACACCTGTAAACGGATATAACTACGATCTGGTTGCCGGTCAGGCCTATTCTCCGGCTAGCTATACCGATCGCCACGCTTGCAACGGTTATAGCAGCAATATGGGGGGAACCCAACAATTTCCCAACGGTAATCAGTTGATTTGCATTGCGACTTCAGGAAAAGTGTATGAGATCAATGCTGCCGGTACACAATTGTGGACCAAAACATTTCAGGGCTCGGTTGCTAAAGCTTTCAAATACGATAGTTGCTATATTTTTAATACGCCACCCGCTATTCCTACTATTACCGCAAATGGCAACCAACTGACCTCTTCTGCTGCAACAACGTATCAATGGTATAAAGATGGTGTATTGATCAATGGTGCCACCTCAATGACTTATACTGCTACAACCAGTGGAATGTATCTGGTACGCATTACGGATGCCAATGGTTGCGTGTACCGTTATTCGCATGGATATAAATACACCGGCGGCGGATCTGCCGTAAATGATATCGATTTGAGCGATAAAGTAAGCGTTTATCCTAACCCGACAAATGGCAATCTTTATATCAGCGATGCCGGTATTCTCGGCGAACATTTTCAGGTGCAGGTGATCGACTATACCGGCAATATTGTTTACACCCGTAACAACAGTAAAGAATTGAATTTGGTATCTTTGGCAGATGGATTATACAGTCTGCGTATCACCACCAGCAATGGTATCGTCAACAAAAGGATCAATGTGATCAAATAAAACAAAAAAAAATAAACAATGATGTACATAAAATCAGGGTGTATCGCGGCAATAACCTTACTGGTATTGATATTCGTACAACCGGTATCGGCCAAAAAAGTGAAGTTTCAGGTAGATATGACCGGTCAGGTATTGAGTCCGAATGGTATCCATGTCATGAGCGACTTTCAGGCTATCTGCGGATTGGGTCTCGATTTTTCACCGGATGGAGCCCTGCTGACAAAAGATCTTATAGATACCAATATCTATTACATTGTAGTGGACATTCCGGCATTCGCGAAATACGAATACAAATACGTGAATGGCGATCAATCATATGAAGTGGAAGTAGTAGAGGAAAAGGCGCAGGTGGGCTATAATTTTATAGATAATCGATGGATTTATATCGACTCATTGGCGAATGACACCACTGTTTTACCGGCTTTTCGTTTCAACAAAACTTCAGCGGCGGGTTTTACCATGATGCGTTTTGTTGTTGACATGACCCTGCAAACAGTTTCACCCAATGGAGTGCACGTAGCGGGTAATTTTCAGGGATGGGATCCGTCAAATGCCCGTTTGTATAGTTTTGGCAACAGTACTTATGAAATCATTTTGTACGACACCTTGGGCGATATCAATAGTTACAATTTTTACAACGGCAATACGGTCGCCACCGTGGAAGTGGTGACCGGGAATTGTGCAGTGAACGGGATGCGCGAACTAACCCTCGGCATGGATACTATTCTCAGTAAAGTATGTTTCAATACCTGCTCAACATGTTACCCTGCAGCGGTACCCGACAATGAATTGACACAGGGGCAGGAGGTTTATCCCAACCCCATGCATGATCATGCCCTTATTCGTTTCCACGATGCTACACAAACCCATCAGGTAACACTGAGCGATTTGTCTGGCCGTCGTGTGATGCACTATGGTAGCTTTAAAGGTACACAGTTAACCATCGATCGAAACAATTTACCCAATGGTCTGTATGTATTGACCATTGAGGAGGAGAATGGCGGGAAGACCTCGCAAAAATTATTGCTTGAATAACAAATAGACATTATGTTCAAAAGATTTGCCCTTCTTTTGCTCGCCTTGATGGGAGCACAGCATATGTATGCTCAAACCTTGTATGATTTGAATACCATTCAGAAAATTGAAATTAATTTTTCAATTCCCGATTGGGATTACCGTATGGATACTGCCAAACACGGCGCGGAAGAATACCTGATGGCCGATTGGGTAAAGATCAATGGAATTCAATACGATAGTGTTGGTGTAAAGTACAAAGGCAATAGTTCGTTTGACAGTACAAAAATCAAAAACCCCTTGCACATCAGTTTCGATGAATACAAAAGTCAAAACTATGAAGGGTTTAAAGATATCAAGCTGGGAAACGGGTATGGCGATCCTTCCCTGATCCGCGAAGTACTAGCGTATAATATTCTGGCAAAATACATGCATTGCCCGCGTTCAAATTTTGCACAGGTATATATCAATGGAACCTATTTTGGATTGTATTCCAGTGCGGAGAATATTGATAAAAAATTCTGTGCAGATCATTTTTACTCAAACAAAGGAACTTTTTTTAAATGCAATCCAATCGTCAATCCCGGCCCAACCACCAAAAGCAATTTTCGCTACCTGGGTACCGACAGTAGTTTGTACAATACCTATTACGAACTGAAATCAGATGAAGGGTGGAACGATCTGGTAAGCTTTTGCGATTCGGTAACCAACAATCCGGCAAGCTATGAAAACATACTCGATGTTGATCGGGTGATCTGGATGTTGGCATTCAATAATGTGTTTGTGAATCTCGACAGCTATAGTGGGGTATTTGCCCAAAATCATTACCTCTATCGCGATAAAACCGATCATTACAATCCGGTGATCTGGGATCTGAATATGTGTTTTGGCGCCTTCCCTTTTGCCGGAGTTGGTCCTACAGCTATGGGAAATCAAACACCGGCAACCATGCAACAATTTTCACCTTCATTTCATGCAGGAGATGATTACTGGCCATTGATCAAGGCTATTCAAGCCAATGACAGCTACCGTAAAAAGTATATCGCCCACATGAAAACCATCCTCGACGAAATGGTAGTATCGGGGCAATACGGCATCATGGCCACACAACTGATCAATATGATCGATACGGCAGTGCAATCCGATACCTATAAAAAGTATACTTACGCGCAGTTTCAAAGTGCGATGAATACTGATATTGTCAATGGCAGTTATACCATTCCCGGTATCAGTAACCTCATGAATGGACGAATGAGCTATCTCCAGGCTTTACCTGAATTCAGCGCTGTGGCCCCGGCAATTTCGGGCATTACGGCCAGTAACCCTACCCCTGATTACAATACAACCGTTAGCATTACCGCTACCATCAGCAACGCAAATATTGTATATCTCGGTTATCGCTTCAACCCCAAACATAAATTTCAAAAGCTGAGCATGTATGATGATGGTGCGCACAATGACGGCGCCGCTGCAGATGGTGTTTATGGTACCGACGTCTTGATGAGTGGTGCCGATATGCAATATTACCTGTATGCCGAAAACGCAAATGCCGGCATGTTTTCACCGCAAAGGGCCGAACACGAATTTCATCATTTGATCGTGTCGCATGTTGCCCCCGCAGCAGGCAGTATCGTGATCAATGAATTACTGGCCGAAAATAAGGACAATGAAGAAGACGAATACGATGATCGCGAAGATTGGCTTGAAATATACAATACAAGCAACCAAACGGTGGATCTCAGCAATGTGTATTTATCTAACTCCGCTGTCACTCCCCTGAAATGGAAATTTCCAGCCAATACCTTTATCGTTCCCAACGGATATGTAACCGTTTGGGCAGACGATGATTCGCTTGAAACAATTTTGCATACGAATTTCAATCTCAATAAAGATACCGGATTTCTGATGATGAGTACAGTTTCAGGGTTGCTCGACAGTATTTCTTTCAGCGGTCAAATGGCCGATACCTCCTGGGGCAGGTTCCCCAATGGGTCGGGAAATTTTCAATTGATGAATACGACTTTTGGTGCACAAAATGATGGATCTCCGCTAGCTACCCACCAATTTGTGAAAGCAAACGGGTCTCTAAAAGTATATCCTAATCCTGCCAATACAGAAATGTTGATCACCTTTAACGGGAAACAACAAATCGATATTTTTTCTGTATTTGGCAGCAAGATAAGTTCCTATACGGGAACTGAAAAAGTGAAGGTGAATACATCGCAATTTGCAAATGGCCTTTATATCCTGCGTTGCGGAAGCGAAGTACAAAAAATTGTTGTGAAGCACTAGCGAATTTTGATGCACTATTGTTCAAAATCCCATATTTTCCAATGACGCAATAGGAGGTTTTGTTCGTCAACCGAAATCTTTTTATTTTCATAATGTCCCGCTTTTTCTTTTTGACGATAGGCTTCATAAATACTGATGGCACAAGCAACTGAAATATTTAGCGACTGAATAATGCCGGCTTGGGGGATGATAAAATTTCCATTGCAATAGGACAAGGCTTCTTCGGTGACACCGGCATGCTCGTTGCCAAAGACGAGTGCAGTGGATTCGGTGAATGTTAAGTCATACAAACTTTTTGCTTCTTCATTTAAATGGGTGCAAAAAATATGCGTGTACTTTTTTTTGATTGCTTCAAAGCAGGTTTTTGCGTCGGCGAACTGATGCACAATCAGCCATTTGTTTGCACTCGCACTGCTACGATCATTCCATCGTTTGCGGGTCGGTAAAATACTTCTGATCACATATATTTCCATGATACCGGCTGCTTCACAGGTGCGCATCACAGCGGCAATATTATGCGGATCAAAAACATTTTCAAGTACAACCGTGAGGTCATTTTGTCGTTTATTCAGTAAAGCATTTATTTTTTCGGTTCTTTCCGGCGTCATCTGGGTGAATTATTTGCACGAAATTAAGTGATCTTCGTTTTTTTCTCTGCTTGATTTTTTTCAATGTTGCCATCTAGGTTAACTCTACATAGCCCAGTACCATTGTTCAAAATAGTGCAGTATCGGCGGCAATTGAAAAAATAATTTTGACAATGTCACAAACTGGTTGTAAAATTGCATCAGAATTGAATCAGGTCCCGCTTCTCAAGAACACCCTTCTTTCCGGAAAAAGCAACTGATTTACCTCATAACTTCAATTATTCCTTTTTATTATTTTATTCTCTTTTGTTCGTAAAAAACAAATATATTTTCGCTGATGAATTTCGATATTTTACAATTGAACGACATGATCGTTCCGGAACTGCATGACCTTGCAAAAAAGTATGCTCTACCTGGCATCAAAGATCTCAGTAAGCAAGATCTGATATACAAAATTTTGGATGCGCAAGCACTAGCCAATGTAAACATGAAAGCCAGTGATATTCCTGAACCGAAAGCGACCAAGAAACGCACTGTAAAAAAAGAAGCACCCAAAAAG
>CAZFKA010000064.1:0-1786 GCA_964519155.1 uncultured Bifidobacterium sp.
GGCGAAAAGGATGCGTGCATAGATGTTATTATATGTAGACCTGATTTAATAGTCAGGTCAATTAACAAGGGATTTTAAGCCCACCCTTAACGCGTTCCATAATATTGGAATAGCATAAATTAAAAACACCACAATTCTAGCAAACCCGCACACCTCTAGAGTTAGAAGCATAAAGGCTTTGAGTAGGGTTTTGGTCAAACTGATATATAACCACCTGTTTTTCACAACAGGATTTTCAGGCATAGGCCGTAGCACCTGCTTTTTCGCTGAATTCCGACACCAGTTCCTGTATTACTTCTTTTACGGTACTGATATGTGTCGCACGATAGGCATTGGCCCCGGCAAACGCATAGCCGGCGTTTAAATTACCTTTATAGGCATTCATCAATGCCGTGATAATACAGTAAGGTGTGGTTTCTACATTGCAGGTCTTGATACATTTTACGGGGCAGTTGACGGGTTTTTTCTCACCTCTTTTTACCGCATCTAAAAATGAATTGTTGATTGCTCTACCGGGCATACCAACAGGGCTTTCAATTATTTCAACATCGTTCGCCTGCGCATCAATATAGGTTTGTTTGAAAGCTAATGATGCATCACATTCTGCTGTGGTTACAAAGCGTGTGCCCATCTGTACACCCTTAGCTCCTAATTGCATAATTTCATGCATATCACTGCCTGTGTAAATACCGCCGGCTGCAATCACAGGAATATCTTTTCCATACTCTTGTTCAAAATAAGCTACTTCATCTACAACCGCCGGTATCAGATTTTCAAGTCGGTATTCTTTGTCCTCAAGTTGCTTTGGTTTAAAGCCGAGGTGGCCGCCGGCTTTCGGTCCTTCTACTACGATCGCATCCGGGAGGTATTGATAATGGGCAAACCATTTTTCACATATAATTTTTGCTGCTCTGGCCGAAGAGACAATTGGTACAAGTTTAGTTACACAACCTGGTGTCAAATACTTTGGCAAATCGAGCGGAAGACCGGCTCCGGATATAATAAGATCTGCCTTTTCTTCGATGGATGTGCGCACCATATCTTCGTAATTCGTCAGCGCAACCATGATATTCACCCCAATAACACCTGTTGTTTTTCTTTTCGCCAATCTGATCTCTTCACGCAAACCCAATATGCTGGCTTCAAGAGAATCTCGTGACAGATGCCGGTAAAGTAATCCTAAACCCGCGGAGGAAATGACACCAACGGCACCCTGTTCGGCAACAGCACTGGCTAGTTGATGCAACGAAATGCCGACACCCATTCCCCCTTGTATGATCGGGACGTCGATCTGCAGGTCGCCGATGATAAGTTTATTCATACTGAATCATACATTTTTTCAAAGGCAAAACTATTGTATTCCCATTGGGCTGAAAATGATTTATATCATATCTGCCGGCCAATTTTCAAAGGTTTCACCCCTTCATGGGGTAAGGGGTAAAATGTGTATCTTTGGTTTTCAATTTCCCTATGCAACATACCGCGACAGTTAATGGAACGAAATATACAGGTACACAAGCTGAATGTGTGAATGACGCACTGACGGTGGAGGAAATTCTGAATATCAGTATCAATGGCAACGCTTATACCATGACGATGCGTAGTCCGGGAGATGAGCACGAACTTGTACGTGGTATCTTACTCAGCGAAAATGTGTACGACGACACCGGCATTGACCCACGTATACTCGTGGTGGAAAAAAATGAAAAGGATTATATTACCGGTGTAAATGTGCTGATCGCCCCCGACAAATTAAAAAAGGGTATCGAAAATAAACGTAACCTGA
>CAZFKA010000064.1:1796-13879 GCA_964519155.1 uncultured Bifidobacterium sp.
ATCTCAGTCAGCAGTTGTGGTATGTGTGGAAAAAGTGAAATGGAATTGACCCTGGAAGGAGAACGTATTCAACCCGGCAGCGCTTTGCCGATAACCTTGATTCCCACGATGTTTGAGCAAATGGCAGCCGAGCAAAAAGTGTTTAAAAGCTCGGGGGGCTCACATGCTTCCGCGGCGTTTACAACAGACGGACAATTGCTCGCCATTTACGAAGATATTGGCCGTCACAACGCGGTAGATAAAGTGATCGGGAGTTTATTGTTGCAGCGTAAACTGTCGCAGGCGGCTTGTTTGTTAGTAAGCGGCAGACTCTCGTACGAAATCGTTAGCAAGTGTTTCAGGGCTCGTATTCCCTTTTTGGCCTCCGTGTCGGCCCCGTCAAGTATGGCTGTCGACTATTGCGCGAAAACCGGAATTACCTTATTGGGCTTTTGTCGGCAAAACAAATGCACGGTGTATACAGGAGAGGAGAATATTGTTTCGTGAAGGCTGTTCAAACGAAGCACTAAAGCCGGTGTTGAAAATCCCGGGTAAGAACGGCATCTGTTCATCGAGTTATATTTTTCCCGACTACGTTTTTTAATAGCATAACATTTACTACGGCATTAAGATCGATTGTCAATAAAAAAGGCTGCCCGGTGGACAGCCTCTTTTTATATATAGACAAACCAAAAACTAAAGAGTGTGTTTATTGTCTGACAAAATTTGTCTGGTATTTTTTCTTGTCAGAAACAAGTTGAATAAAGTACATTCCTTTCGACAGCGATTCTGTAGACAATTCATATTTTTTCGCTTGGTCGTTGATGACTTTTTCATCGAGTAGTTTACCCGCAACGTCAAAGAGTCGAAGGGTAAAGTGATTTCCTTCAGGCATATCAATCTGTAATGTATTGCTCACCGGGTTGGGATACACATTCAATGTATTGTTGACGCCGATATCATTCACACCTGAAATAAATACTTGTATACTGTCGCAAACAGAACATTGGAACGGTGTATTGTTATTGGCCATTCCTGATACCACCATGCATACGTTGTAATAACCCATGTTGGCGTAAGTATGAGACGGAGAAGCCGCTACCGATGTACCTCCATCGCCGAAAGTCCAGGAGTATGTATTGACTACATAGCCTGCGGGTACAACTGCATTGAACGTTGCGGTCATTCCGGATAAGGTGTGATTGAAATAAACCCCGTTACAAGGATTTGCAGCAGCCTGCACAAAAATGCTATCGCACCAGTTGCAAGTATATGTTTGTCCGTTGTTAGTACCGGTGATGGTGAGGCATACATTATACCAACCGGTGTTTACATAAGTATGACTCGGATTTGCCAATGCAGAAGTGCCGCCGTCACCAAACGTCCATGCATAACTTGTAATCGGACCTGGTCCTGTGGCAGTATTGGTGAAGTTTACAGTATTGCCTGCTACCGTGTAGATAAAGCTGGCATTACAAGGCACATTATTTCCAATCTGTATGCTGTCGCAGTAAGTACACTGGAATACTCCATTGTTTGGTGTTGTGCCAGATATCACCATGCAAGCATTATACCATCCGGGGTTTGCATAGGTATGGGTTGGATTGGCGAGATTCGAATTACCGCCGTCGCCAAATGTCCAGTAATAAGTATTGATTACATATCCTGCCGGAACCACTGCATTAAATGTCACGGCATTGCCTGCTTGGGTAGTGGTGTATGACACCCCATTACAAGGATTTGGTACCGGACCTTGTACATATACACTATCGCACCAGGTGCAGGTATAGGTTTGTCCATTGTCGATACCGATAATGGTCAAGCACACGTTATACCAGCCTGAATTAGCATAGGTATGGGTTGGATTGGGTAAAGCTGATGTGCCGCCATCGCCAAAGGTCCAGTTATAACCGGTAATGGCCCCCGGGCCTGTAGCAGTATTGGTAAAGACAGCGTTCAATCCGGAGGTTGTATAAATGAAGCTCGCATTGCAGGGCTGATTCACATTGCCGACATTCAAGCTATCGCAATATGTGCACTGAAAAGTGCCATTGTTTGGCGTGGTACCACTTACGACCAGACAGGCATTATACCAACCCGGATTGGCATACGTATGGGTTGGATTGGCCAAATTTGAATTACCGCCGTCACCGAAGGTCCAGAAATAAGTATTAATGATATAACCTGCAGGAACGATAGCGGAAAATGTTACGGCATTGCCCACTTGTGTGGTTGCATACGAAACACCGTTGCATGGGTTAGGTATGGGACCTTGTACATAAACACTGTCGCACCAGGTACAGGAATACGTTTGTCCATTGTCGATACCAGTGATGGTGAGACACACATTGTACCAACCGGTATTGGCATAGGTATGCGTCGGATTGGTTAAGGCAGAAGTGCCTCCATCACCAAAGGTCCATGCGTAACCGGTGATGGCCCCCGGGCCTGTAGCGGTATTGGTGAAAGCGGCATTTAGCCCCGAGGTTGTGTAAATAAAGCTCGCGTTGCACGGAGCATTCATACCCACAACAAGGCTGTCGCAATAGGTACACTGAAACAATACATTGTTTGCTGTGGAGCCGGAAAGTGTCACACAAGGACTGTAGGACCCCGGATTGGCATAGGTATGTACGGGATTGGGCAGATTTGATGTTCCACCGTCACCAAAATTCCAGAAATAAGTATTGATCACATATCCGACCGGAACAACCGGACTAAATGTAGCCACATTTCCTGACTGAGATACAACATAAGAAACCCCATTGCATGGATTTCCACCCGGACCGGGTACATACATACTATCGCACCAAGTACAAGTGTACGTTTGGTTATTGTCGATACCGGTGATGGTGAGACAAACTGTGTATACGCCGGCAGCGGCATAGTTGTGCAGCGGATTAGGAGATACGGAGGTACCGCCATCTCCAAATGTCCACGCGTAACCGGTTATGACGCCCGGCCCGGTGGCCGTATTGGTAAATGTGACAACATTGCCGGAAATAGAATAGATGAAACTTGCATTACAAGGAGCATTCATGTTGCCAACATTGATACTGTCGCAAATGTTGCATTGGAAAATACCATTATTGGCATCGACACCGGAGATCATCATACAGACATTATACCAGCCGGCATTTGCATAGGTGTGGGTCGGGTTGGCAATAGCCGCGTTACCACCGTCGCCAAAGGTCCAGTTGACGGTGTTGATTACATACCCAACCGGAATAGAAGGGGCAAAGGTTACCACATTGCCGACCTGGGTATGTGTAAAGGTGATGTTGTTACAGGAACCAAATGATAGCTTACTCATGAAAATGGAAAAGAGTAAGACGAAGGAGAAAAGGATTTTTTGTTTCATAAAAATTTGTTTTAATCGAGGAGTATTTTTACTCAACCCGATAGACGGTTTTATTTTTTTATTCGTTTGTAAAAATATAAAATGCCCCGGCAATTCGGGGCATCTTACAACAAAATTAAAGTGATTATGAAACTGAAAATTACATTCTTATGACATTCAGTCGGGCAGTTCGGAATGAGTGACCATCACTCACCTTCAAAATATACATACCCGACGCAATGTTTGCTGTTTGAAAAGAAATTTGATTTCTGCCGTGCTGCATTCCTTTTGTTTCCGATAATAAAATCTTTCCACTCAAATCGCTAAGAGAATACGTAACGGTTGCCGCTTGATTAAGGTTGAAATCGATATGCGCAACATCACTTGTTGGGTTCGGATAAATATTCATCCCTTGAATAGTATTGCTCATTTCACTTATCGCCAGTGGTCCCACACCGTCGAGATAGGAATTGGTATCGGCAGTGAAACTTGCCCAGCCGTCCATCCAGTTGCTTGCGCCGAATGCCCCTCGGTAGGTGGGAGTCTGATCGAAATTCATCGCATTGAGTTTTCCATTCGCAAACGATGCACCGGTCAGCATGGGAGAGGCTCCGGTTGGGCGGAAATCGGGATTATTATAGTTATAAGGATCGCTGAGCATCACGGCAGTATTGGCCGCATAGGTTACATTGCTGTTGGCTGCTGCTTCAAACCAGGGAGTAATGCCCCAAACCGCTCCGGCAGTTGAATCAAGATTTGCGGCAGAGCCGGCAATCACACAGTTCTGAACCTCGAGCCATGCGCTGTCGGCATTGCGGTGACAACTGTCGCCATCAATTTTAATACCGCCCGGCCATCCCATAAAAATGGAATTAAAAATGCTTTCACGTGAGTTGCGGCGGATATGCGCACCTTTTTTAAAATTCGCATTGATCGTGGTGGTGGGTGTGAATTGAGGTCCTACCAGGGTCATATTGCTGAACACCGGTGCTGTGAGGGGGGTGAGATTGGTTCCGGTTCCGTCATTGTCACTTTCAAAACCATTGGCGCCTGATACGGCATCAGCCACAGCAGTATCGCGAATGGCAACACCAAATTGTACATGTCCACGGAAGCCGAAATCGGTATCAAAATCGTCGTCATTGGTACGGTAACTGATCAGGTGGTTACAATTTACAGTACCCCCAAACCACTCATACGAATCATCAAATCCATAGCTAACCTGCACATACGATATCTTGGTACCGCTACCTACACCGCCCATGGTGAGTCCATTGAGTTCGTTGTTAGGCGCATACGGAAATCCGGCAAATTCGATTCGTACATATTTCAATTCACCACTATTGTCGAGGTCATTCAAACCACCGTATTGTCCGTCAGCAGTTCCACCGCCGCCGGCATTCGGGTTGGCGAGGTTACCCCCTTCAAAAGTACCGATACCACCGGGTACATTCACGGTAGCATTGCCTGCGATAACAAGTCCGCCCCAATCACCTGTGGCACGGTTTCCCGGTGTTTGGCTGGAGGTAAATACTATCGGTCGGCCGGGTTCGCCCACGGCATATATTTTTGATCCACGTGTTACAATCAGCGCAGATCCCGGTGTTGAGTAGTCGCCTTTAATGATGGTTCCCGGTGCGATAGTAAGCGTGGCACCGCCAATCAGGTATACTTTGCCCGATAATACATAGATCGTGTCGAAGTTCCACATCACATTTCCCGAAATATTTCCGGAAATAGTTTTTACCGGCGCGGCTGCTTGGGTCATGGTAAAGCTTGCTGTCAGTACAAGCAGGAGTAAAATTAGTTTTCTCATTGTTTCTGTTTTAATATTTATTGTTTCAATTGCAAAAGTGAAAAAGGTGTATTACTCCATTATTACAGCACTGTTATGAAATTATGCACAGTATTATTAAATGATTAAATGATGAAAGCCGGACTATGAATCTGAACAGGTTTTGAAAAAGCATTCCGCCATGTCGTACGGCATTTGGCCCGGGAATCGCAACAGGCATTCTCGTGTTAAGATGGTAAGTTTAAGTTGCGTTCGGTGGTATTTCCGAAACTGACTTTGTCATGGGAATTTCAAAATTTTTCATTTTTATACGTCGCGCATCAGGTTGGCCGATCAATAATGATATTTTATTTTGCAATCCCGGATTTTTATTGATATTTTTGAGAATCAAATTTTTAACCGGGTATGAAAAAAATAATTTTTCTTATTGTTTGCGTCCTTATCGCTTGGCAGGCAAAATCACAATCGCTGAAAGCTGAGGATTTCCGTTTCGACAATAAAGGTCGGCCTGACATCGATCGTATCTTCAAAACTGCAGATGGCACTTTATCGATGATTTATTATATGGATGCTACCGTTTCGTTTTACAACAACGAAAAGTATACTAAGGCATTTGTGGTACACAATATTGCTGAGCCCCTCAGTATGATGATAGAGCGAGGGGAGGGAGAAAAAAACGATATGCTGTATTATTCCTTCGAAAAATCAAGTTATACCGATCGGATAAGCGGTAAGGAATACATTCTCGACAAGAGCAGTGTAAAGCAAATGGAAGCCTCGCGGTAAACGCTTTGCTTACAAACTGTACGACATAAAAATGGTCATGCGTTTATAACGGATGACCATTTTTTTTATCAGCTAACATTGATATGGTGCTTGCGTAGTTTACATGTTGAAAGTTCTTTCGAATTAAACTCCGCGGAGGAAACGATGTACTAATTGAATTTATATGCTAAAGATAATCCGATGGAAGAACCCACACTGGTTTTTTGTATAATATTGTCTGTGCGTTGATAAGAAGTGTTTGCATCGGTATTTTGGTAAAAGATAAACGGCTGGTGTAAGAGATCTGAAACATTCAGCCGGATATCAAGCTTGTTGAGTACTTTTTTGCTGATCTGAAAATCGATCACATCGCGTGCATTTTCATAAATATCCGGATAGGAATAATTACCTACTTCCGACAATCGCTTGCCAATACGATTGTAAAGCAGTGTTGTACTGAATCCGGTAGCGGGATCGCTGTATGATGCACCCACATTGATGAGGTAGGGCGATTGTCCTTGCAGGGGTCTTTCTGATGTCGCTTCTGCACTTACGCCTTGCAGTTTGACTTGCGATTTAATCATCGCAATATTGCCAAATACTGAAAAATTTCCCCAGATCGATTTTTCTTTTTCACTTAAAAATGCCAATGATTTTCTGAACTCGAGTTCTACGCCAAAATCTTTTGCTGATTGTCCGTTTTGAAAATATCGTAATCTTGATCCCGCTCCCTGACTGATAAAGACTTGTTCAACCGGTTTATCGAATCGTTTGTAAAATAAGGAGAAAGAGAGCAATTCACCTTTACCGGGGTAGATTTCGTATCGAAGATCATAGTTTTGAATAGACGCTTGTACCAGGGAATCAAAACCCTGGATCACAGCATTTGAATTAAAGTCGTAAAAAGAGAATCGCGACATTTCTCTGAATTCAGGTCTTGAAAGGGTTTTGGAGGCACAAAATCGGAGATTAGTTTTTTTATTGAGCGAGTAAGTAAGGTTTAAAGAGGGCAAGACACTCTGAAAATCATGCTTCACAGATACATCTTCCTTATTACTTTTTGTTTTCAATTCCTGATTGAAGCTTTCATACCGCACCCCCCAAACTGCGCGCATTTTTTTCAGGAATTTGTTATCAAACATGATATATGCAGCACTTAAATTTGAGGTTGCCGAGTACTGATCGGTAGGTTGTGTGATGTCGTCGATACGGAATCCTGTGTCTCCCATGTTCGCTGGATCGAATATTTTATCTTCAGGCAATTCAAGTAAATTGCTGTTGAACTTTGAAATGTTAGAGACTACATAACCCAATACGCGTGCGGAAAACACCCGGTTTTTCGATTGTGCAAACCCACCGACCTTAATTGATTGCGGTACATTTTTGATATTGAATGGGAAAGTAATATCTACTTTGCCGTTATAAATATTTTCATGAAGTGTTGAATAAAATTTGCCGGCATAATTTGGTGAAGCTTTTCCGATGGGTACATAGGCCGAAAAGGTAGAATCGGTAGTGCCATTGCTGTAATTTTGTACATAGTAGGTTTTGCGAAGGTCAGGGGTATTGCGGTTGATATTGTTATAGGCCCCGGCCCATTGCACTTTCAGTTTTCGTTTGCCAAATATATGTTCACCACTCAACTGATTGACCAAAAGGGTATTGGAAGTAAATTGAGCCGAGCTCGCCTTGATCAATTGTTCAGTCAGTTTATTGTCGCCAAAGCGATTAATGGTCGCATCTTCGCTATTGATATTATAGGTATTTCGCAGGGTGATTTTGTGGTTTGCATTTAAACGATACCCTAAATTCAACAAAGCGCCGGCGAGTACATTGTCTCGGGCCACTGTGTCAGAGAACGTAAATACCGGTTTACTGTCAAGTTCGAAATCATTCCTTTCGATATAATTGATCCTTTGTGAACGGTTGTACGTCAATGCACCAATGAGGCCAAAAGCTGAATTGTTTTTAAAGGTTGTACTGTAACCGCCCACGGTTTGCAGGCTGCGGTTGGGTAACATGCTATTTCGTTTGCTGATTTCCCAATCGTTTTTGACTGATTTTGACGCTTCATTCTTCATCTGGCGGGTGAATGTTGCACTATAAAATGAATCCGTAACCGGAAATGATTCAGGTAATTTACGCGATCCATCATCAATGCCTATCCAGTCTTTGCTTCCGTTTTTGCTATCATTATACGGGCCAAATGTTCCCTGGGTATTGACACCGGTACCAACTTGCACGGTGATATAATTTTCTGTGGGAATATCTTTAGTGTTCAGGTCAATAACGCCACCGGCAAAATCACCCTGCATGTCAGGTGTTGCCGCTTTCAGAATCGTAATATTGTCGAGCAGATTCGAGGGAAACATGTCGAAAGAAAATGCTTTGCGGTCGGCTTCAGTGCTGGGCAAGATCATGCCGTTGAGTAAGGCCATATTATAGCGGTCGGGAAGTCCTCTTACTACTGCGAATTTTCCTTCATTGATACTTACGCCCGACACCCTTTTCAATACATCACTTGTATTGCGATCAGGGGTTCGGCGAATCGATTCTGCCGAGATGCCATCGGAAATGGTGGCCAGATTTTTTTGTTGTACCAGCAACGTCGACATATTCTCTTTTTTCATGGTTGCCTTTACGGTTACTTCTTTGATACCTTTTGGAGCCTTATTCATGGTAACATTTACAGTGACAATATTCTGATCTTTGATAAGAACGTCGGTAATGATCTTTTTTTCGTAAGAGATATAGCTCACTTCAATATTATATTTACCCGGTTCGATATTTTTGATCACGTAGTGGCCATCGATATCGGTTCTTGCGCCCAACAGCGTGCCTTCGATCTTCACCGTTGCTCCGGTGAGTGGAATATTATTTTCATCGCTGATTCGGCCCTCAATTTTTCCGATACCGGCAAAGAGGCTCACTTGGGTCAACAAAATGCTGAGAATGATAATAATTTTTTTCATTTTTGGGAATACGCTTTTATGCCACGCAAAATTCCGCAAAGGGTATTACCAAAACATTGAGGGATTGTTACATAAAAAGTGTTTGGTGAGTGTTGTTGGTTACAATATGGTAATATAAACGTAAAGTAGTGGGTGAGAATGGCTAAGGAGGTTTTGCCTTTCTACGTGAGATATAATATATTTACCTAAAAAAACCGTTATGAAATCATTTAGTCGTTTTCTCCACCGGATAGCCGGATGGAAGTTATTTATGATGTGTTGCGTGCTTTACCTTTTATTTCCGGCGTATATTTTAAAAAATGCAGAGCAAAAGATCGATGCTTTGGCCGGTCGTAAACTAGGGGTCATCGATTTGACAATCGGTTTTGATCCACAGCGGACCTTAGCCATGGTGGCCGGGTATGGCGATGAGGCCCGTGCGTATTATGCGCAAACGGAAATGACGGCTGATGTTGCTTATCCCATCGTGTACGCCTTTTTGTTTGGTATTCTGTTAAGTATGTTGTACCGCCATACAACCTGGAAATGGGTGAATGTTATTCCATTCGTCACCATGTTCGCTGATTTCACTGAAAATGTATTTATCATCTATCTTTTGCAACAATACCCTTCCCAATCGGTGAATATTGCTGCCATGCTTGAAATCGTAAAATTGTTTAAGTGGATGTCATTCGCCTTTATGATGTTGCTGGTTGTAGTTGGACTAATTATGCAAATTCCCGGATTGCAAAAAATAAACCGGGTTGACTAATATTGCGCGATCCATTGTTCAGGATTCAGCTTATAAGAAGTGCCATTGGCCCCGATACGCCATACCTGAAAATTGATTTGCGTATTACCTTCTTCATCAGTCATTACAGTACCGATATTTTGTTTCAAGCCCACCCGTGAACCTTTTTTCACACTTACAGAACTCAGTTTTGCATACACCGTAAAAAATGATCCATGATTAATGATAACGGTTGTGCCGGTACCGGGAATACTGATGATAGAACTGACTTCTCCGGCAAAGATAGCCCGGGCCGCGGCGGTTCGACTGGTTTTGATATCGATACCATAATTGTCTGTTTGAATATCAAACAGGGGATGTTTGTTTTTGCCAAAATGTTCAACAATATAACCTTTTTCAACAGGCCAGGGTAGGCGACCTTTACTCAATTCAAAATTACTTGATATTTCACGTTCGAGAGGTGTCAACGAAAATTTGTAATCGTCGCTGCTAAACGATTTCACATTTGCTTTGGCTAGCGGGGTACCCGGTTTTTTGTCGATGATTTCAGCTTCTTTTTTGGGGCCACGGCTTGGCGCAACATAATCTTCTGAACTACCCGTGTTCAAAGTTACGTCACCAAAGCGAGGTTTATCCGCATTGGGTACGTAGCGTGGGTTATTGTAAGGAGTGCTGGAGGCCAAACGCTCTTGTTCGCGTTCCTGTCGTTTTTTCTCTTCGGTCAGTCTTCGTTGTTCTTCTTCCTGCCGTTGTTTATCGGCGAGCAACTGCCTTTCGCGTTCTTCTTGTTTTCTTTTTTGTATGGCGAGTTGTTTTTCACGTTCTTCCTGTTTTTGCTTTTCAATAGCCAGTTCACGTTCTTTTTGAATCCGGTTAGCCTCAGCCATTTGGGATGCTTTTCGTTCGTTTTCCTCGCGTTGTTTTTTCTCCAGCGCCAATGCTCTTTCTTTTTCTTCGCGCTCTTTCTGATCCTGTGCCAGTTTACGTTCGAGTGCTTCTCGTTTTTGCTTTTCCAGCAAGGCCTGTTGTTCTTTTTGCTCTTGTGCTTTCTTCTCCAGTGCCAAACGTCGGGCTGCTTCCTCTCGTCTCAGTTTTTCAGTTGCCTCCAGGTCGCGGGCACGTTTATCGGCTGCGAGTTTACGATCTTGTTCCTCTTTCAATTTCCTGATCTTATCTTGTTGTATTTTATCTTCCAAGGCTCGTTTACGGGCCATGTCGATTTCGTACTTGATGGCATTAGAAATGGCCCGGTTAAGATCGTCAGCAGCTTTTTTATTTTTAGCGAGTATCGTCATCAATTCCTTTTCCTTTCCCTTCAGTTCGTTCACAACTTTATCTTTTTCGAGCGTTTCCGATTCAAGCATTTTATTTTGGTTCTCCTGGGCAATGAGTACAAAATCTTTTTTTTGTTTTTCCATATTCAATACTGTGATCTTGTTGGTCAGTTGCTGACTGGCCGATGTGATTTTAACGGCCTGATCGGCTCTGTACCCGCGGTATTGCTTCACATAATTCAGGCGTCTGATGGCATCATTGAATGATGTGGACGAAAAAAGGAAAACGATAAAGTCGGATGATGTCTTGTTTTTATACGTGTAACGAACCATTTCAGCATACTGCTTTTTAAGCGTATCCAGTTTGGTTTTGAGGGTCGAAACATCATTATTGGCAAGATTGATATTGTTTTCAATCATACCAATCTCGTTATTGATGTTTGCAATGAGTTTGTGTCGGGCGTTGAGTTTGGCTTGCAGCGTCTGTAATTGAGCAAGCGATGATTTTTTATCTTGCCGCAATTCATTGAGTTCGCTTTGGGTATGCTTGATCTCCGACAGCAAAAATTGTCGTTGCGTCTCCAATTGCTCTCTCGATAAATTTTGTTTTTTTTGCGGATAGGCTGCAAGGGCCAAAAGCAATAAAATACAGGTATAGAGCGTTTTCTTGATCAATGTGACGAGTGTGCCACAAAAATAATTTTTTAATCGAAAGAAGATGCAAAAATTATCTTAAAACAGCACTTAATTTCTATTACAACGTTTCCTTGAGCCATTTAAAAAATTCGGTTTGCCATACCACACCATTCTGTGCTTTGAGAACCCAGTGATTTTCGTCAGGCAGATACATGAACCGACTGTTGAGCCCTTTGAGTTGTGCGGCCTGAAAAGCCTGCAAGCCTTGTTCGATGGGTACCCTGTAATCTTTCCCCCCTTGAATAATCATGATGGGCGAGGTCCAGCGATCAACAAAATTGCTTGGACTGAAATTTTTATAACTGTATTGGGCGTCGCGGTTTGCATTGTCCCAATACGGGCCGCCGATATCCCAGTTGGCAAACCATAATTCTTCGGTAGTACCATACCAACTTTTCAGATCAAAAAGTCCGCAATGTGATATGAATGTTTTAAAGCGCCCCTCATGAATCCCCGCCAGCATAAACACTGAATATCCTCCGTAACTTGCGCCTACAGCACCGATTCTGTTTTTATCAACATAGGGTTCACT
>CAZFKA010000065.1:0-12976 GCA_964519155.1 uncultured Bifidobacterium sp.
CACCACTACCGCTTAACGTTGATGATGATCCGATACAAATGCTGGCCGGACTTGCACTCGCAACTACTGTGGGTAAAGGATTTATAGTAACAGTAACCGGTGTTCTTGCCATAGAGGTACAGCCAAGTGCTGCGTAAGTGATAATCACCTGACCATTTCCTGACCGCACACCGCCTGTACTGGTGGCCCCGGTCACGCCCCCTATATAATTTGAACCGCCGCCGCCGCCGCCGCCAGCCCAGGCACCACCGCCGCCACCGGCACCACCGCCGCCACCGGCACCGCCATAATAGCCGCCACCACCACCACCGCCACCGGAGCCGGTATAACCGCCGCATCCGATGATTCCAACGCCACCTGTACCACCGATACCTAAAGCGCCATTGGTGCCTGTACCGCCTGTGCCTGCACAATTTGAATTTCCATTACCACCTATCCCGCCGACAAGCTGAGATCCGCCTGTGCCAGCCAATCCACCAGTACTACAACCACCGCCGTTTGTACCAGACGATCCTGTTGCTGGGCCTCCAACGCCCCCGTTTCCGGGTAAACCTGCAGCGCAGGAACCTTGAGTACTTCCCGTACCACCACCACCACCGGCCGCAACAATCACCCGGTCGGCCAAAGACACGCCGTTTGCTCTCACATCGGATGCCCCGCCGCCGTTTCCGGAAACTGTTGGTCCACCGGCACCGGCCAAACCGCCACCATTATATCCATTTTGTCCACCAACGTTTATAGTCAGGGTCTGTCCGGGGGTAACGGCGAGTGTTCCGCTAGCGTAGCCTCCGTTACCGCCTGTACCTCCGGGTGTACCGGCAGCGCCTTGTGCACCCCATGTTTCAATAAAGACAGAATTTACCCCACCCGGAACGGTAAAGGTTTGTGCAGCACCTGTATAATTATACGTGATTGTTGCACCAGCCGGTGTAACAGCCGCTGCATAATAAGTTGTAGTAACAGCAGGGCTTACAGCAAAATTTGCTCCACTGGCTGAATTGCCAATACTTACCCCACCGCTTGGCACTGTATACCAATTAATTGTATTCCCGATCGAGGTTCCGTTGAGATTCGCGTTACCCGGTCCACACAAAGATGATGGCGTAGCGGTAACTGGAGTCGGTGCAGCAACAGTTGTCACATTTACAGTCACTGATGATGTTGATGTGCAGTTATTGGCGTCTGCAGCCGTTACGGTATACGTCGTAGTGGTCAAGGGCGAAAAGATCGCCGGGTTATTTACAATATTACCCGGATTCCAGGTGTAAGTAACGCCACCACTAGCTTGTAGGCTAATCTGATCGCCTTGACAAATTGAATTATTATTGGGTATCGATGTAATATTTACTGCAAACGGCACACACGGTACGGTAACTGTACCGCCAAGCTCAAGTGAGTTGGTGGTCAATCCGGCACCGTAACGGCCGATAGCAAATGTTCCGCCGGCGGCACTGGCTCCCCAGGCATACAAGCGAAAATAAATTATAGTACCGGACGGTACATTTTGCAGCGCGGGTATCCCGGCAAGATTGAGTTGCGGTTGTACGTCACCATCAGCCGTAGCCAGATTGTAGGAAACATCAGCGCCAATATCAAAAAAATTGACATTATTGGTGCTATATTGCCAAATATACATGTTAGGCCCTGTACCGGAACGTCTGATTTTTGCGTCCAGCGTGGTGAGTGACAATTGATAGCCGGCATTGGCTGTTACGCTGAAGGCGAAATACTGATTATTTGCAATGGCATTGGCCTTGGTTCCGGAAGCGGTAAAACCTGTGGCGGAGAACCCTCTTCCTAACGCAGACGCTGCAATACCTCCGCCTCTACTGAGTACTGATATCGCTGTGTTGGCTGCAGTTGTGGTGGCATTATAGGTAGCTTCGTTTCCCAGTGAAGCCGGCACACCAAATTGCCAGGCCGTGACCTGAGCTTGTGCGACCGCTATAAAACAAAATAAAGTTAAAAAAGTAAATAATTTCCTCATACATTCTGATTTTTCTGCAAAATAAGGACATATATTTTACATAACGTTCAGAAACAAACAGAATTTACAATTCCTTCATTCCGGTGCGTTCTTGACCCTGGAATGGTGTTGCGCACTAAAGGCTAAGCTTCAATTTTCGGAGTACCGGACCGGTAGGTGTTTCAATAGTAACAACCAATAAGTATAGATGACCGGGCGCCAGGCATAACTTAATTGTATTCTTCCCTTGTAAGACATCAAGACGACCCGTTCGCCAAAGATTCCCGTTTTCATTATACAATGCGAAAACGGCACGAAGTATTTCAGGACTTTCTGAATAAATAAAAAGATTGTCATTTGATTGAAACAAGTCGAGATGCCGGGGAGCAGTAACATTATTTTCATGTATGACAGGTTCTCGGTCGATTACGACTGTTGTATCGATTTGATCGATTGCGCTGCCACTTTCTTGTATGGCAGGATGATAGGGCTTAATAGCCACATTTTGTGTACACAACAAACCATTTACGGCCCGCAACGAGTTGTCAGATATCGCACTACTCTGGATATCACAGTAGGAAAGTTTGTCGCCGGGCACAAAAGGCTGACTAAAATCTAATAAAAGATATTCCCCTTTTTTACTGATCGATACGGGTTGCTGTTTACTTTCAGTTAAACTAAAATCCATTTCAATACCCTTATACAAAAATATTTGGTCCGGATTTTTAATTTTTGCTATAAGTTGACGATCAGTTCTCTTACTAAGTGTCATTATTCGAGCGCTGAAAGCATTTTCGACACTGCTTTGATGGTATTGAAAGTGGTTTACCAACCTCGATACTTTCTGTCCGAGCAAACGATAGCCTGCGAAATAGTCGTAATGACAATGATCAGCTCCCTGACCAAGGTTCGACGTCGCGATCACCTCGACAAGAGAATCGGTAAGGGCAAGATCTGATTGCGCCTGTTGTATCGCAGCCGTTGCAGATACACTTTGCCCACACCCGTTTTTGATTTGGAAAATATAAATTTTCTCGAGATTCGGATAGTCTGTTTTCCATGCGTCGATCAGCGACCGACTAAGTTCGGCATAGAGACTACCCGGTGTACCCTGGTAGGCATCATTTTCGCCCTGATACCATACAAAGGCTCTGACTTTTCCCGGATCGGTAGCCCTGCACACGCGAGCATATAAAGTGTTGTAGTTATTTTCTTGTCTTTGGTTCTGCTCAGCATCCCGCTGAAAATATTTGATTTCTTTTGCCCCCACTGCTCCATTCAGTATGCACACCGGTATTTTTTTTCCTTTGACAATACTCGCTCCCAACGCTATACCGAGTTGACCAATATGACCTCCGGCTTGTATCGGACCATCGCCAGTGGCAAGATACCAGTTTGTATCACTGTGGATGCCTTCTATGCTGCTGAATGTTCGGATAAATTCGTTGTAATCGCCACTGCAATTTTCGGTATGTCTTTTCGCCACTGCATTTGATTGTCCATTGATCAGGTAAAAATCACCGCAACAGATCTGATCCGCCTTTCTGATCAGATTCAACTTTCGATTCCACACTTCGTAACGGTACTGATGCAATCCGGCTTCTATGGTATCAAAATATGCATAATGCCACTGCTGGCTATTGCTAAGCCGGCGGGGCAGCGGTTTCGTCTTGATCAGATGACCGTCTTCGTAGCAACTGACAAATATGGTGTCGTTGTCAATTTCCCCGGGTGTATTGAAACTGATTTCAATTACTCCTTTATTGGTTTTCAGATCGCGCGCCACCATACTTTTATCAGCAGGAAATTTTTGCCATTGAGGCTGCGTGTAGCAGACCTCGGTCAACAATAAAAGCCAGATTAGAGTAAGGAATCTCAAAACGGTATCTTTCCTCAAAAATAATACTTTTTTACTCGCTTTTATGATCTTTGGCTGTTGCGTTTAGATTACATTTTATGGGCATTTTAAAATAAATGGAGAATAGACTACTTTTGCCGATAATGTTAAACAAACTGCTATGAATAAAAATGAATGGCCCTTGTGGGAGATCTTTATCCGAAGTAAAGCCGGGTTAGATCACAAACATGTCGGAAGTTTACATGCTGCTGATGCGCAAATGGCTATAGAAATGGCCCGTGATGTATATACCCGCCGGCAGGAAGGCGTGAGTATTTGGGCTGTTGAGAGTGTTAATATTCATGCATCCAATCCTGATGATGCCGACAGCTTTTATGAACCGATGAATGATAAAATCTATCGTCATCCCACGTTTTACGATCTACCTGACGAAATCACCCATATGTAATTTTCAGCTATATTTTGCGCTCCCTTATGAATCCATTGATCAAATATCTTTTACATCTCGCCGATAACAGTCTGATACACGGGCATCGCCTGAGTGAATGGTGTGGCCACGGCCCCATTCTTGAAGTGGATATTGCGTTATCCAATATTGCGCTCGATCATATCGGTACCGCGCGAAGTTTTTACCAATATGCGGCTACTGTTGAAGGCAACGGCAAAACCGAAGACAGCTACCCCTACCATCGGGATGTCCGTGGGTTTTATAACGTCCTATTGACAGAGCTTCCGAAAGGTCATTTCGGTGAAACCATTGCCCGCTCATTTTTTCTCGATGCCTTTCAATTTCACCTGTACACTGCCTTATTGGCCAGTGCCAACACACAGATCGCCGGCATTGCGGAAAAAGCGCTGAAAGAAGTTACCTATCATCTCCGGTTCAGCAGCGAATGGATGGTGCGATTAGGTGATGGTACGCCAGAAAGCAAACGAAAAATACAAGATGCTGTTTACTTTTATTGGGATTATTGTGGCGAAATGTTTGCCCCGGCAGATATGGAAAATGAAATGTGCGCTGCGGGTATAGGTGTTGATGTGTCTGCCTTAAAACCCTTGTGGGAGAAAACGGTTGGCGAAACCTTGCAGGAAGCAACGCTCGCTTATCCATTAGTGAAGGAAAATGCGTGGTTTCATTCCGGCGGAAAAAATGGAATTCATACGGAACATCTCGGCTATATTTTGGCTGAAATGCAATACCTGCAAAAAACTTATCCGGGTGCCTCGTGGTAGTAAGAAATGATGATGAAAACAAAAGACGATATCCTACAGATACTTGAAAATGTGAGCGATCCTGAAATTCCGGTATTATCGGTAGTCGATCTGGGCATTATACGCGACATCCATATAGTGGGCGAAAACGAAGTGGACGTGGTGATCACCCCTACCTATAGCGGTTGCCCAGCCATGCACATGATTGCGGCGCAGATTAAAATGGAATTATTGTCGCAAGGCTTTCAGCAAGTAAAAGTTACCGAAGTATTGTCACCTGCCTGGACTACTGATTGGATGAGCGAGCAGGGGAAAGCAAAATTGAATGCTTACGGGATAGCGCCACCACAGTATCGCACAAACAATAATCCACACGAAACCCTGGCGTGTGTTCCCTGCCCGTTGTGCAACAGCACCGATACACGCTTATTAAGCCAATTCGGCTCAACTGCCTGTAAAGCCTTATACCAATGCAATACCTGTCTTGAACCCTTCGATTATTTTAAATGTCATTAGCTATTTTTCGTGCTGATCTTTACTAACTGCTGACTGATTTAAACTTTTTTTCCTGAGATTCACGCTACCGGATCGGATAAATAAAATCGCTGAGTCGCTGAGTACTTTTTCATTATCTTCGCATACCGATGAGTGACTACAGCAATATGCAAACCCTGATTTCGTCTTTAAAACAAAAGGATGAAAAAGCGTATGCATATCTCTACGATCATTATTCGGCTGCATTGTATGGCATCATTTTTAAAGTAGTGAACAATGAAGATGATGCAAATGATGTGTTACAGGATACCTTTGTCAATATCTGGAAAAACATAGCCTCGTACGACGGAAGTAAAGGTGGGAGCTTGTTTACCTGGATGTTGCATATTTGCCGCAACAAAGCCATCGACCGATATCGTCAAAAAAACAGGATACAGGAAAACCAAAAAGAGTATAAAAACGTACATATTCAAAATGAACTGGCCAATACAACGCAAATCCATGTGGACAAAATTGGTGTGCAAAATATTATCGACAAAATCAAACCCGAACATAAGGACGTCATCATACAACATTATTTTAATGGCTTCACCCACCAGGAGATTTCCGTACTAAATGAAATTCCGCTTGGTAGTGTAAAAACCAGAATAAGAAATGCGATGATGGAAATCAAAAAATTTGCTGGCAAAAAATGAACGTGCAGGAATACATATCGAGTGGTATATTGGAACAATATGTTTCAGGACTGATCTCTCCGCAGGAAAAGCAGGAGGTAGAATGTATGAGCCATATCTATCCCGAAATCAAGGAGGAACTTGATTCGCTGCATGCGGCACTAGAAGCCATGGCGCTCGACATGCGCCGCACTCCTCCGGCCCATCTTAAAAACCGTATTCTCGATAAGCTGCATGAACTGAATCAGGAGGAAGAAGAACTACCGGCACCGCTGAAAACGACTCCTACGGCCCCTCATGCATTATCTTCTGAAAAAACCAATAATATTCGGTCGATCAACCCTAATTGGTGGCAAATAGCCGCAGCAATGTTGTTGTTCCTTAGTGTGGTATTGGGATACAGAATTTTTACCCAACAAAAAGATCTGCATCAGCTTCAAGATGAAATTGCTTTGCAAAAGACAAACGGACAGCAACAACAAAACGCTATCAGTAAGCTGAACAAGCAAATTGCCGTAATGGGAAATGATGCATTCCGTCGGATACAACTCACCGGTATTCCGGAAAAAAGCCCTTCGTCGATGGTATCAGTTTACTGGAACAACGCTTCGAATGAGGTTTATATAGCCCATGTAAATTTACCCAAAACGCCTGTGGGCAAGCAATATCAGTTGTGGGCTATCGAAGACGGTAAACCCGTGGATATCGGGATGATCAGTGCGGACATTTCGCCTGAAAATGTTTTTCAACAAATGAAAAATATTAGTCATCCGGAGGCCTTCGCTATTACGCTCGAAAAAGAAGGGGGAGTACCCAGCCCAACCATGAGCGAAATGTATGTGTTGGGCAAAATATAATTATACGACCGCCTTTTCGCACAGGAGGTTTGGGGAAATTAGACACTCTACACCGCGGAAAATAAGCACAACAGGCGAGAGAGGTATTCTCCCCGCTTTCGTATTCCGGAAACATTTATAAAAAAATAAAGTTCGTAAATCCATTGGTGCTCTTCTGTCGTACATATCATTGCGCGGAAGCAAAAAAAGGGTGCGTGGGACAAAAAAAATCGGTTGCTCATGACCGGCATCATAGTGTGTGTTTTCGAAAAAGCGGGTCCAATGTATTTTGGCCTGCTTTTTTATTCGATGCACACATGCTTCCTCGTATCTTTGACAAAAATATTATTTGAAAGCGATCATTTACAAATCTACAGGCAGTTGGTATGTATGCAAAACCATTGATGGTCAGTTTCGCAATGGACGCATGAAAGGAAGGTTCAAGACAGATAAGGACATCACATCCACCAACCCGATTGCCGTAGGAGATTGTGTGGACACAGAGACAGAAAGTGAGATAGAAAACACAGTGATGATTACCGGTATCGAAGCCCGCAAAAACTATCTCGTTCGAGTTTCACCGCATAATAAAAATCAAAAACATATTGTGGCTGCCAATCTTGATCAAAGTATCCTGATTGCGACACTCAAAGATCCGAAAACCTCCACGGGTTTTATCGACCGCTTTCTGGTTTCGTGTGAAGTTTATCATCTGCCGGCCATGATCGTCTTCAATAAAGCGGATACATTGAACCCTGAGGAGTTGGAGTATTATGCTTACCTCAAAGACATATACAACAGCGCCGGCTACCAGGTGATGCTGATTTCAGCCGAACAAAACGAAGGTGTAGCCGCACTGAAAACTTTATTGCATCACAAGGTCAGTTTACTGAGCGGGCATAGCGGGGTTGGCAAATCAACCCTGATCAATAAAATTTTACCCCAACACGAATTGCATACGCAAAAGGTTTCGGAATGGAGCGGTAAGGGCATGCATACCACAACCTTTGCGCAGATGTATGATCTGGATGAAGGTGGTCAGATTATTGACACACCCGGTATCCGAGAATTAGGAATCGTAAATGTTACCCGTGCTGAACTCAGTGGTTATTTCCCAGAAATCAAAAAAGTATTGGTACATTGTAAATACAATAATTGTAGTCATTTTAATGAACCCGGCTGTGCCGTGAAAGAAGCGGTTTCCATGGGGCGTATTGCTGAAGAACGCTATGTGAATTATGCCAAGATCTTCGACAGCATCGAAGAAAAATGGAAATAATTTTGGCTAAAAAAAATGCGAATTATCGTACCAAATTGATTTCACCTTTCAACGTTTTTTTTCCTTTGAAACTGTCGTACTCAATATAATAGTAATACGTTCCTATGTCACAATCCTTGCCTTTGTAACGTCCATCCCAGCCCTTGGCCGGATCTTTGGTTGTGAAAACCTGTTCGCCCCAGCGGTCATAGACCACAAAAGATTTAAGCGTAATATTTGCCGATAAAATTCTGAACTCATCGTTTTTCAGATCATGATTGGGCGAAAAAACACTCGGGACAAAAATTTGATCGGGTAATAGCTTTTCTGCGCAATGGGTGACTGTGTCAGCGCAACCCAAACTATTATACGCCACCAGTGTAAAACAATATTGTCCGCTATCATTTCCATTGTATGTCGCATCCGGATTGTTTGAAAAAACCTGTCCATTAAAATACCATTCGTATGAAGCTGCCTGTGTGGAAGTATTGGTCAATGTAATGAGTGGTTCTGTTGTTAGCGAGGTAAGCGGACTCAGGGTAAAATCGGCCAGCGGGTATGGAATAACTGAAATGGTAAAAACGATGGTATCCTTTCCGGCACATAAACCTTGTTCGGAACCTGTAACCGTATATGTTGTGGTAGTTTGCGGATTGAAGATGATCAGCGACGAATCAGCATTGTAATGAAAATCAGTGGCCGGGGTGATGACAAGATCAGCGTGTTTGGGTGGAACCATCGAACAACTGTCACCTACACAAAATGTGGTATCGTTAGGATATTGCAGATTGAGTACCGTAACAAAACTTGCATCAAAACATGTAGTATCGGGTTCGAATCGCCAAAGATCATTTTTCAACCCCAACGCACCGGGAGCGGGCAAGAGTGTACTGTCGAACGCCAGTCCGCCAAACACCCAGATATTGTAAAGGGCATCCTGCCATATGGCCACTCCGCCTTTACTTCCGATATAGCGGCCGGGTTGCGGTACGCCAATGGGTCCGGGATTCGGATTGATATTGGTCAATGAACTGCCACTAACCCAAGTCCAGTTATTCGTGGTGAGGTTATACACCCAAAGGTCGTTGTATGTTTCTGTATTGGCTGCTGTTTTAAAACCACCAAACGTCCAAAAAATCTCCGTACAAGTCATGGGGTTGTGAACAGTTTGGTGACCAAAACGTGCAGCAGGATAAGTCGTTGAATCGGGTAGACAGGTACCGGCATACGTTCCCTGATTGTTTTGCACTTGTGTACCGGATATCCAGGTCCAGTTGTTGGTGAAAGGGTTATAGCGCCACACATCGTTTCTTGAAGCTCCTGCATTTCCCCCGGCAAATACATAAAAATTTTTATCCTTTCCTTTCCACTTGGTATACGACATTCTGGCGGGGGGATTGTTTGTAGGCAGTTCTACACCTTTTGTACCGTATGAGCCGTTCGAATTCAAGGTATTGCTCCCTTTCATCCAGGTCCACATATTGCTTGCAATATTATATTTCCACATATCATTTCGCACATTGATCACCGCTGCATTGGTGCCGTCTTGCCCGCCAAACAACCAAAGATTATTGTTGTCGTCAACCCAACCGGCTTTGCACATGGTTCGTGCGCCTGGAGTGTTGCCGGGTGCCGGAATGCCCTGTGTACCATATACCGGAGGCAGGTTGATCGCGTTTGACCCCGCAATGCAAGTCCATTCATTGGTGGCGATATGGTATTTCCAAAGGTCGCACAAACCGCCCTTGACGCCGAAATAGTCATATCCATAGCCTCCAAAAAGCCAGAGGTCACCATTGAGATCAGTCCAGCAATTGGGTCCAAATGTTCGTGCACAGGGGTAGTTGAGGGGAGAAGGAACTCCCAATACACCATATTCCCCATCCGGATCGCTAACCCCCTGTGGTCCGTTGACCCATGTCCATTGTTTGGTAACCGGGTCGTATTTCCAGAGGTCATTGCCATAGCCCTGCGGTGCAAAACCACCAAACAGCCAAAAATTTCCACTAAGGTCAACCCAATAGGCTCCTTCGTAACGGCCTGAAGGTGTATTGGTGGCATTGGCCACACCTTTGGTACCGTACAGGCCGAGGGCACCTGAACCGATACTGCCATGCATATGGGTCCAGATACCGCCTTGCGCAGCAACACATGGACAAAAGGACAACGCAATAAAATAAAGAATGAGTACTTTTTTTAACATGCAATTTTTGCTTTGGTAAAAAATGCAGAATTTTCCCATCTAAGATAGAATAAGTTTTGGGGAAACAAAAAAAATTAACAATCGAGCAATCCCCTTGCCCTTATTTAAACCAAGCGCTGTACATCACATAATTGTCGGCTATTCGGTTGATCTCACCACCGATGAGTTCTTGTGAAATATCTTTTACTTTTTTAGCCGGCACACCTGCATATATACTGCCGCTTTCGCAAACCGTATTTTCGAGTACAACAGCACCGGCAGCGATAATGGTATGACTTCCGATACGCGCATTGTCCATCACAATCGCACCCATACCAATAAGCACATGATCTTCAACCACACAACCATGTACGAGCGCATGATGACCTATAGACACATTGTTGCCGATTATGGTTTTTGTTTTTTCGTAGGTGCAATGAATACAGGCAGCATCCTGTATATTAACTTTGTTGCCGATGCGGATGCTATTCACATCGCCCCTGATCACTGCATTAAACCATACACTGCATTCCTCCCCCATTTCTACGTCACCAACGATGGTGGCGTTGGGGGCAATAAAACAGGATGTGGGTATCGTAGGAAGAGTTCCTTTAACCGGTAGAATGAGCGCCATTTGAAACAGTTTTTTTTTGCAATGCGACAAAGATAAAATATTTCGATCGCCTAATGGTATGGCGGTGCTTGAAAATAGGCAAGCGTAGAATTTCACAACTGTTTTCATACGCTTTTTTGACGATTGCTATTATACCTGTTGAATATTTCTTTTCTTTGCAAAACATGACCCAACGCCAGCTTTTTCTCGATCATGTTGCACAAACTTCTTCGGCACCCTTGTGTTTCGAAATCGCAAAAGCAGAAGGGGTTTATCTGTACGATAGCCATGGTAAAAAACATATCGACCTGATTGGGGGTATCAGTGTCTGCAATATCGGACATGCTAACCCCATGGTCAACGCGGCCATCAAACAACAAGTCGACGAATATCTGCATGTCATGGTGTATGGTGAAGTCATTCAGAGCCCGCAGGTTCGCTATGCCACTGCTTTAGCCGCCCATTTGCCCGATAATTTGCAATCGGTGTATTTTACCAATAGTGGCACTGAAGCTACCGAAGCAGCCATGAAGCTCGCCAAACGGCTGACCGGACGTACACGGATCTTGTCGTTCAGCGATTCGTATCATGGCAGTACACAAGGCGCACTGAGTGTGATGGGCAGCGAATATTGGCGACAGGCATTCAGACCTTTGTTGCCGGATGTCTATTCATTTGTCTATAACAATGATGCGGTATTGGAGTATATCAACGAACAGGTAGCTTGTATCATTTTAGAGCCGGTGCAAAGTGAAGCCGGCATAGTGATACCGGATAAACAATGGTTGCAGGCGATTCGAAAAAAGTGTGATGAAACCGGTTGCCTTATGATCTTCGACGAAATACAAACTGCATTCGGCCGCACGGGATCATTATTTCGCTTCGAGGAATGCAACATAGTTCCGGACATTCTATTGCTGGGAAAAGCTTTGGGAGGTGGAATGCCCCTTGGGGCGATGATCTCTTCTACAAAAAATATGGACGCATTTACCCATCATCCTGTATTGGGTCATATTACGACGTTTGGCGGTCACCCGGTATGTTGTGCTGCAGGTTTAGCGGCATTTGAATATCTCAATCAACACCAACTATTTGATACGGTAGCCAAAAAAGAAAAACTCTTCCTATCCCGATTGCAGCATCCGGGTATTCACAAAATCAGTAGTTGTGGTTTGCTGATGGCTTTACATTTCGACAGTTTCGATATCAACAAAAAAATCATTGATACTTGCATCGAAAAAGGTGTGTTTACCGATTGGTTTTTGTTTGCCAGTCACGCCCTGCGGATTGCGCCACCCCTCATCATCAGTGAAGCCGAAATTGCCGAGGCGTGTACCATTATTCACGAAGCCATCGACGCCGTATTATGTCAGGCAAATTGATCGCCCCGCTGATCTGGGCCATTTGCTGTCTGCTATTCGTATGCTCAGCCTGTATGGTTTTCATTTTTCATTTGTTCACATACGAACATTTTGTGACGGCAGTGTTGCAAGGCATGAACCGTGCAGATCTCGAGCCGGTAGTGCGTACACGCTATTTTTCATTTGAAAAGTTTAGCTTACTGAAAAACATTTCGTTGCTGTTGTCGCCCCTGTCTGTCGGTTTGCTGATCACTTTTGTTCGATATCGCCGATCGGTAAACGATTACCTTAATAAAAACAGCCAGGTCGTTTGGCAACTTTTTATAAAGGCCTGGCGGTCGCTTACCGACAATACTTTAGCCACGAGAATATGCCTGATAGCAATGCTCCTGATCATTTTGATCAGAAGTATTTTCTATGCCGGAACGTTTTACATTCAACATGACGAAGCGTGGAATTATACCTTCTTTTTGCAACACAATGCATTGTACAGTCTTTTTGTTTACAACAACTACCCGCTA
>CAZFKA010000065.1:12986-13843 GCA_964519155.1 uncultured Bifidobacterium sp.
ACAATCTGGTCAGTGAAGTCTTCCTGGCATTATTACCCGACAATACCTTTACCTTACGTCTACCCTCCATAATTGTTGGGTTAATGTGCTGCTTGCTGGTTTTTATTTCGTTCAAGCACCTAACAGGAAGTGAACTGGTCGGTCTTTGCACCATGGCGTTATTTGCTTCGCTCCCCATAACAGTCTTTTATATGTTGTATGCCCGCGGTGTCATCATGGAGATCTTTTTTGCTATCCTGATCATTTTCCTTTTATGGCATTATGAACGCAAAGGATTTTCACTCAACAAAATGCTCTTGCTTTCTTTGCTTAATGCATTGGGTGTTTTGGCTATGATCACTCATTTGTATTTTATCGCATTCAGCGCTATTTCGTTCGGCCTAACAGTATTCATCAATCGATCGATCAAATGGAAATCATTAGTACAATATACCTTCATTTCATCCGGTTTGGGGCTACTGGTATTGTTGCCCATGGCTGCCGGATCGGGTCTTAGTCCTGCCATAAACGCCGGTAAAGCGAACAGTAACTATCTGGTGTTGCATGGATTGCCTTATCATTGCTATGCAGATTTTTCCACGGGACATATTTTTGGATTCTATGTACTGATCGTATTGAATATCGTGTTACTTTTTCGAAAGACTGCAGTCAATTCACGTTTGCTGATTATAAACAACTTCGTATTGTTGATGGCACCCATTCTTGCCGGTTTGGTAACAAATGCGTGGCTCCCCGAACGTGCTCTGGCCTTTCTGTGTATACCTGCACTTACCACTTTTGCGTTGCTTTCTTCCTGGCCGATCGACAAAAAGACCCTGATCATTTTGATGAGTATTGTGCTTTGCGTGGCATTGAAC
>CAZFKA010000066.1:0-13732 GCA_964519155.1 uncultured Bifidobacterium sp.
GTGCAATACTGATGCAGCATTGGTCGCTTGACGCTGCTCACTACTGTTCATTTTTTTCTCCAGTTCAGTGAGCAACATTTTGTGGTGCACGGTGTTTGATTTGCAAGGGCTTTGGAAATAAAGGCTTTGATCGAAAAAAGATAATCCCACGGCATCCAGTTGCTTTTTGAGCAAAGTTGTGAGCGATGCGGCAGCCAAGCACGAAAACTGCAACTTGTTCGCGACGCCCGTTTCGTCAGGGAAAAGCATAGACGACGACGTATCGATCAAGATCTGACAACGTAAATTGGTTTCTTCCTCAAATTTTTTAATAAAGAGTTTATCGGAGCGACCATACACCTTCCAGTCGATATGTTTCAAGTTATCGCCGGAGTTGTAAAGTCGGTGTTCAGCAAACTCAACCGAAAATCCATGAAAAGGACTTTTGTGTAATCCGATGATAAAGCCCTCTACGACCTGCTTTGCGAGCAATTCGATATGGCTGAGTGGTGTGTTGGTTTGCGTCATAGGGCAGGGGCGAAAAATTAAGCGGCTAAAATTATTCAATATAATTGTGCCGGAAAAAAATTGTTTTGTTATATTTGACACAATTTAGCGTGCTATGAGAAAGTTTTTACCAATTGCATTGATCTTATTTGTTGTTACAATCTCATCCTGTACCAGGGAATATATCTGTCAATGCGTGGTAAAATACAGCGGCAATCCACCAGCCTTACCCGATTCATCGGTATTTGAATTCGCTATACGCGACAAGAAAAAGGAAGCCGCCAAAAAATGTGAAGCCAATTCGGCTAATCTCACCCAGGATAATATTACGATGGATGAAAAATGCCGTCTGTATTAAGGCTCAACTTTCTAGCCTGTTAACCCAATGTATCATTTTTCATGTTGTCAATACGCTAACAGAAATATTTTTTGTGTTCCATTTACAACGCAATAGACGATTTGCGTTGCTTTCCATTGTTAGCGTTCTTTGGTTTTGCTGCCAAACCGTATATGCTCAACAAACACCGTATGAAAGAAACGGCAAAAATTATACAGCGACTTATGAAGAGTGTATCCATTTTTACCGGCAACTCGACAAAGATTTTGAAACTGTTTCACTTGTAGAAATGGGGATGACCGATGCGGGAGTTCCCTTACATCTCGTGCTTTTGAATGCCGGAGCAAACTTTGATCCAAAGCACTGGCATCGATCCGGGCAGGTAGTATTGCTCATCAACAATGGTATTCATCCGGGTGAACCTGACGGAATTGATGCTTCGATGATGCTCGTACGTGATTTGGCTAAAAAGGATCTGATACCCGACCATGTTTCACTGGCATTCATTCCGGTATATAATATTGGCGGTTGCCTCAACCGGAGCGAATTCAATAGGGTGGATCAAAACGGCCCGGAAGCGTTTGGGTCGAGAGGAAATTCGCAAAACCTTGACCTTAACCGCGACTTTATCAAATGCGACAGCCGAGAGGCGCGATCTTTCGCCGAACTATTTCAATGGATAAACCCGGATATTTTTCTGGATAATCATGTAAGCGACGGCGCCGACTATCCGTATGTGATGACCATGGCAACATCACAATATCAAAAACTGGGTGGAGTGATGGGCGATTACCTACACGACGTTCTCGAACCGGCATTGTTTCATTCAATGGCAAAACGGGGCAATGCCATGATACCTTATGTCAATGCCTGGGGACATGATGCAAAAGAAGGCTGGAGTCAATTCTTTGATTCGCCACGGTACAGTACCGGTTATGCCACACTTTTTCATACATTCGGATTTACCCCTGAAACACATATGCTAAAGCCCTATCCGCAGCGGGTTGAGGCGACATACCAATTTATGGAAGTCATTATTGAATACGCAAATCAACATGCAGATTCAATCAAGTCGATTCGACAAAAGGCTATACAAAATTGTATGCAGCAAACTACATTTCCGATCAGTTGGAAAATTGATGATAACAAGTATACGGAAATCGATTTTAAAGGATATACCTATAAATCAATCATCAGTGAAGTGTCTGGTCTGCCTGTTCACTACTACGATCGCAATGATCCGTACGAAGCAAAGATTCAATTTAAAGATCAGTTTAAACCCAATATACAAATTAAGGCACCGGATGCGTATATCATACCCCAAGGCTGGTGGAAGGTGATTGAACTGCTGAAGGTTAACGGCGTTGAAACCACGCGTTTGCCAAACGATAGTATCATTTCAGTGGAAGCTTATCGAATTACTGAAGCGAAATCGGGCGATCGTGCCTATGAGGGACATCATGCCCATACAGTTGTAAAAACTGAACGACAAAAAATTAGGCAGGCTTTTCGTAAAGGAGACTATGTGGTACCGCTCACGCAACCACGTAAACGATTTATTATTGAAGTGCTTGAACCGGAAGCTACGGATGCTTATTTTGTATGGAACTTTTTCGATGCCATTTTGATCCAGAAAGAAGGATATAGCGATTATGCCTATGAAAGTTATGCAGCCGAATATCTGAAAGCACACCCCTCTCTAGCGGTCGAACTCAAAAAGAAACGTGACACCGATAGTAGTTTTGCTTCCAACGCAGCAGCGCAACTCGACTTTGTATTTAAGCATTCACCCTACTACGAAAAAGGGCATAATCTTTATCCGATATTTCGGCTGACGACAGTAAATGAGATGCCGTTGAAAAATGCAGAGACCGAACTCCCCACACTTCGCAACAAGCAAGAAGAGTAGCGCCGCTTCGGGATTTGATTCAAAAGCCTACCGCAAATGTTCTTCAACTTTTGTAACCATGCCGTGAACGGGTGGTAACCCATTTAGGTCTATAAAAAATGCAATGCCATTTATAATCTATAACAAAATCAACTATCTTTACCGGTAATTGAAAAAGTCATGATGGTAAAATTATTTGCCAGTGCCGTATATGGCGTTGATGCCATTACTATAACCACTGAGGTGGACGTACTGGATGGTTTAAAATTTTTTGTCGTTGGATTGCCTGATATTGCTGTAAAGGAAAGCCAGCATCGGGTAGAAAGTGCACTGAAAAACAACGGATATCGTTTTCCCCGCATCAAAGTTATCGTTAATTTGTCGCCCGCCGATATTAAAAAGTCGGGGAGTGCTTTTGATTTGCCAATCGCCATTGGTATTCTTGGCGCTACCGATCAGGTAAACATCAGCAATCTCGATAAATACGTGATCATGGGCGAGCTTTCGCTTGATGGTAGTATTTTGCCCATCAAAGGGGCTTTGCCTATAGCGATACAAACACGCAAAGAAGGATTTGAAGGTTTATTTGTTCCTATACAAAATGCGCGAGAAGCCGGTATGGTCAATAAGCTGAATGTGTATGGAATTTCGCATATCAACGAACTGATCGATCATTTGAACGGGTTTAAAAAAATCACACCGGTCGATATCAATACCCGCGATGAGTTTTTTCATTCTCAATACGATTTTGATATCGATTTCGCTGACGTTAAGGGACAGGAAAATATTAAACGCGCATTGGAATTATCTGCAGCAGGTGGGCACAACGTGATCCTGATCGGTCCGCCGGGCGCTGGCAAAACCATGCTTGCTAAAAGGCTGCCCTCAATTCTTCCGCCATTGTCGTTGTCAGAAGCGCTTGAAACCACTAAGATACATTCGGTAGCCGGTAAATTGCCCGAGCATGCAACCCTCGTTTCTAAACGGCCTTTTCGATCACCACACCACACCATTAGTGATGTTGCGCTGGTGGGTGGTGGAGGCAATCCGCAACCGGGTGAAATTTCGTTGGCACACAATGGTGTATTATTTCTCGACGAACTTCCAGAGTTTAAGCGAACAGTGTTGGAAGTAATGCGACAACCCATGGAAGAAAGAAAAGTGACGATCTCCAGGGCAAAAATGTCGATCGACTATCCGGCAAGTTTTATGTTGGTTGCCAGTATGAATCCATGTCCTTGCGGCTATTTTAATCATCCCGATAAAGAGTGTACCTGTCCGCCCGGTACAGTGCAAAAATACTTGAACAAAATTTCCGGTCCATTGCTCGACCGAATTGACCTTCATGTAGAAGTAACCCCTGTGCCATTTTCTGAGCTTTCATCCTCGAACAACCATACAGGAGAAAAAAGCGAAGCCATTCGCGAACGGGTCATCAGGGCACGCGAAATTCAGCATCAGCGTTACCTGCATCAGGAGGGCGTTTACGCCAACGCCCAAATCAGCAGTAAACAGTTGCAGGAGATCTGTATCATCAATCAGGCAGGACAAAATCTATTGAAAACGGCTATGGAACGACTCAATTTGTCTGCAAGGGCTTATGACAGAATTTTGAAAGTAGCCCGTACGATCGCTGATCTGGCTGCGTCACCCGATATCAAAACAGAGCATCTGGCAGAAGCCATTCAATACCGTAGTCTCGACAGAGACAATTGGGGTAGTTAGTCGCATTCCGCGATTTAGGCTGTTTTCAATTGCAGGGCTTTTTTCGGATACAATCGTATGAAGTATTGGCATCTGATGAACGGTTATTTTGTTCGAGTTGCAGCAAAAATTTGTAATATTCATTAAATTTTATTACTATTAGGGCATAAAAATATTAATCTCATGAGAAAATTACTTTCTAAAAGTGTATTACACACCTTCGTGGCCGTTGCCTGCCTTAACCTTTTTTTACTGACCAGTTGTAATGACGATGCAGAAAAAACGGAAACCAGCACAACAACAACTACTACCACAGAAACTCCACCGCCCTCAACAACCCCAACAGATTCTCCTGCCCCCCCAAAAGATTCTTTAGCGGTGAAAGCGGCTGACGGCAAAATGGATACTGCAAATACAAAGCCCGTTGAGCAAGGCGTTAAAAAATAATCGGAGCAATAACATCGTCAAGTACTTTTTAGAGAGGCTGGTCATTTGATCGGCCTTTTTTTAGGCGATTTGGTTTTTGCTTTGCTCGTTTCGTGAGCCTTTTGATGTTCGGCAGAAAGGGGTAATTCCTTCTGCTGAATAGTTGCTGCAGTTTGCGTTTGCGCTGTCTGCATCAAGTTATTGTCGTGACTCTGAACACGACGAACCAACTTATCAATCATCCAATGCTCCAGGCGGTGATGTAAAGGAATCAACAAACCGGCTATTGCAACAAAGATCAGAATTTCAAATACCGGGCTGTGGTGCGTAATATGTTGCACAACAGGATGAAGCAAAAGCGTCAGATATTCAAACAAGAACAGCAAAGAGATTACCCCTAAAAATTTAATCAGCTTTATTTTGATCCTTATTCTTGTTAATAAAGCTGTCAAAAGAAATAATCCCGGTATGAGCAGTCCAATGAATATATGTTGCAGTTGCTGTCGTCGTTCTTCTTTTTCACGGGCTGCCTTGGCGAGTAATTCCAACTGACGGACATTTTCGTCAAAGATCTGACGCTCGCTCAACCTGAGTTTTTCGATACTGAGCAATGAGTCTCTGAGCTGATTTGATGCTGTCAGGTAAGTGTAGGCACTGTCAATACGTTGCAATGCAGCAAATTGTAAACTCAAAAAGCTGCTGATCTCCTGCTGTTTCGCCAAAAACTTATTTTTTTCAGCATAAAACAATCCTTGCCGCGCATAATAGAAAGTGGAATCTGTTTGATGCAATTGATCGAAAACTTTGGCCATACCCAAACAAACATCACACAATAGTTCCTCATTATTGGATGAAAGCAAATAGCCCATCGAGACTCTGTAATTGGCTAGCGATAATTCAAAGCTTTTCATCGCGGCATACAAATTGGCCAACCCCAGCATGGGCACACCGATCTTATCCATATCTTTTTGCTTCATGGCAATATTGAGTGCATTGTTGTAATACAGAAATGATGAATCTAATTGTTTTGTACGTTCGTATACATCTCCCAAATTCACATTGATCATATAGGTGAGGTCGTCGTGATAGGCTGTATCTTTCGTTTGGAAGGATGCAAGCAAAGTATGCGCTTTTTGATACGATCGCAATGCATTGTCATAATCAAACATATAAACAAAAGCAGTGCCCATATTGTTATTAGCGAGTATTATCCCATCAGGGGAATGTAGCGCTTCTTCTATTTTCAAATTTTCAATATAGTAGGCAATTGCTTTATTGTAATTTCCGGTTTTGGTCAAGATGTTGGCGATCATTTCGTACATTCTCGAAATACCTGCTTCATATTTGATTTGGCGCGCAAATTCGAGTCCTTCATATGCCACGGTCAGCGCCGAATCAGCATTGTATTTGTACATGGCATAGCTCAACCCGCGCATGGTTATTACACGTTCCGTATCATACAAGGGTTCTGACAATTTTGCCTTCAAACTGTCTGCCTCCCGTTTTTGTGCGGACAAGGGTTGTAAGCAGATCAGCACAACAAAGGCACCCAATAGGCAGATGCCAAGGCGTTTGCATAAATGATGGGAAAGGTTCATACAGGCGGTTAAAAATAGCAAAAAATTATTCGTTACCGCAAATTTGTGTATCTTACATTGCAATAAGTGCAAATCTGTTTATCACTTTTGTCGACTTTGCCCCACCACCACCAATTGCCTATGGCGCCTGTTTCACGTGTACAGCATCAGCCCTATTTTCCCTTGATCAGCAGGGCGTGTATGGCGTTTGTCATTTTTTTTTTCGTTCATGCGACAGTAAAAGCTGAGGTTACTTCACCACGTACATTTGCTGTGGTGGTTGGCATTTCTGAGTATCTTTCGCCGGGAATTCCGTCACTTGAATTTGCTGATCGAGATGCACTTCAATTTGTCGCCTGGCTAAAATCGCCTGCCGGTGGTCAGGTGGCAGACAGCAATATCGTATTGTTGTGTAACCGTGACGCAAGTTATACCGCAGTGTATCATGCGCTTGACCATTTGGTCGAAACCTGTCGTGAAGGTGATCTAGTTTATTTCTATTTCTCCGGCCATGGTGATATGGAAAGCTCAACTTTATACAAACTGGGATTTTTGTTAACCCACAATACACCGCGAAACAATTATATCAACAATGCACTTCGTATCGAGGATCTGAATAATTATGCCAATACACTTTCGGTAAATGCTAAGGCAAAAGTCATACTCATCACCGATGCATGTCACAGTGGTCAGTTGGCCGGTACCGGGTATCGGGGCTCTTATTTGGTAGGAGAACAGTTAAAAACGGTAAAAGCCAATGAAGTAAGAATTGCCTCTTGTGCACCCGGACAATTGTCGGTCGAAGATGCAAAATGGGGGGGTGGTCGTGGTGTGTTTTCCTTTCACTTGTTAAACGGACTCACCGGTTTTGCCGAACAAGATCGGGATGGTAAAATCACCGTAAAAGAATTGGACAATTATTTGCAAACTTCATTGGCCAACGACATCATTCTGAAAGGTCGCGGCCACCAACAGACACCGGTCATCAAAGGAAGTGAATCGTTTGTGCTGAGTCGGGTCAACGACAGTGTATTGCAAAAGCTTAAAGAATCACTTCGTGTCGGACAGGTTTTTTCTCCGAAATCGCTTCCACCCCTTCCACCCGATCTGGTGCAAACGGTATTTAAAAATCTCAACAAAAATCCTGAAACATATTGCGACTATGGAAAGCTCTTGCCGATAGATGCGGCAGATTTACCCTTGGCGATAGTCGCCCAATTGAAACAACGTTATCGGCAAAGCGGTCAGCGTGTACTCGATATGTTAGAGCAAGCGATCACCCAAAACCCTGATGTGCGTAAAAAATTCGTCAAGAAATTTGTTGAAGTGATCGCCGATCGGGGACAGCAAATGATCAATTATTACCTCATGGGTGATGAAGCGGAAATGGAGCGAAGGCGGTATTACAACAGTTTCAAAAACGAATACGGCACATTTGCGAAAATGTTTGGTATAGCGTGTAAGTTGACCGATTCCCATAGCCCTTTAGCCAGAATACTGGAAATTAAATATCATTATTTCAGTGGCGTCGCCCTTCGTTTGCAAATGTCGGCTACCGGACAGTCAGCGGCACTGATCGATTCTGCCTTTGCTGCAATGAGTAAAGCACTTTTGTTAGAGGAAAATGCCGCCTATATTCACAATGAAATGGGTTTTTTATACTTACTTAAAAATGAAAATGATCGTGCCGAAGCTGCGTTCAAACGGGCGTGTGAAATTGCACCAACCTGGGCAGTGCCTTGGTCGAATTTAGCCAATTTAAGTCTGCGCCAAAACAATTTCGATATCGGATTGAACTATATCCGCCAAGCGAAATCAATTCAAGATGATTATGTTGCCACGTATATCAACGCCGGTTTACTCTATGAAAAAAAGCACAACTGGCTGGCCGCTGAAGAAAACCTACGGAAGAGTATTGCCCTGAACTCAAGGTTTTATCTCCCTTTTGAGCGACTGGTTGTTATTTATACTCAAACAACGCAATATGCTCTGGCCGATAGTTTTTTTTATGAAGCTGCCTGTCGGAAAAAGGGATTTTTTGTCGATCCACAATCGGATGGAATAGGAGATGGAGGAGATGATAATGTTGATCAAAGCATTTCGACAGCCTGCACCCCTCCGGTCAATATTGCGCCGGGAGATATTGCCGGACATTTTGCCCGCGCGATGAAAATGATCGAAAGCAATCAGTTACCGGCGGCGGAAGCGGCACTGAAAACCGTCATTTCTTTAGACAAAAAGCATCCGCTCGCCCATCATTATCTGGGCAGAGTATTGCGTTTGCAAAAGCGGTGGATGGAAGCGGAGATCTTTTTTGTATACGCACAGCGCTTTTACCTCGATAAAACACGATTTGCACGTTACTGCGATTCGATGGCAAATGTAAAACCGACTGCAGACAAGTGTATCCGTGAAACGTATTTAAGAAATTACTATTCACGAGAGGATGATTTATTCTTGCTAGGCGATGTGTATGAACAATGGAATCATTTCAGTGAAGCGGAAAGCTGCTACCAAAAAGTGATCAGCAAAGACTCAACGAGCAGAGCGGGTTACCAAAAACTTTGGCAACTGTTTGAACGAACCGGACGATACGATGATGCAGAAAAGTTGCTGGTTTATTTTCATGCGAAGCGCGATTTTGGCCCTGAACAAATGAATGCTTTTTACAAACGGGTAACTGAGAAATATCCTGATTCGGGTGAATGGTTTTATCGTGCCGGAAGTTTCCATTACCACGAAGCCATTTTACATCCCAACCGTTATCCGCTTGATGTGGATAAGCGAACACCTGATAAAGATATTAACCCATCGTATAACCAGTTGTATGAAGAATCGGATCACAATTATACCTTTGACCTCAGCCGAAAGAATCAATATGTGCCGGGTACCCGGGAGCTACTTGACTTTGGTGAAACAATTCAATTTCCCCGAACAAAAGCCATTGCCTATCTGCGGAGTGCCGACTCTCTTCTGGCTGACGAAAGTATACGCGCAGATATCAATGCGAAAATCGGTGATTTGTTTGTCGCAATGAATAATATCCAAAGTGCAAGTCCCTATTATTTGTTATCGAGTAAACTCCAAAGTGATAATGCGGGTCTGCGTTCCAAATTGCTCGCAACCCTCGATGCCGGTTTTCAGTTTGAGGAAGCCATGAAGCAAATGGATACGTTGAAGAAAAGAAATGAACTAACCTATCATCAAATGCTGTTGATGACAAAGTATTTGGCGCATATCGGCGAATATGAGACGGCGACTGATCTGTTGAAACTTGCGATAGAAATCAACCCTTTGCGGATGCCGGAAATTGACGATTTGCATGGCCGTATTTTTTGGTTCAGTGGAAAATTTAACGAAGCGATGCCTTTCTATATGGCTTATCTCAATAGTTACCCCTCCAATGCAAATGCCATGTATACCGTGTCGCGTTTATGTTTAGTAAGCGGAAAACGCGATGACTGTTATGCTTGGTTGAAAAAATCAGTTAGCAATGGTTTTTCATACTATTGGGTTTTACAGAATGATCCGATTTTTGTGTCGGAGCGAAATACTGCTGAATGGAGGAATATAGTATCAACAATAAAACCTCTGCCATTGAAACAAACGAATCAGTCAACTCAAACAAAGCAATGATGAAAAAAATCTTTATTGTTCTTTATTGTTCTTTCCAATTTTTGATTGCACATTCACCGATATATGCTGCAGGCGGCGAGCCAAAACCCCGTGTGTATGCTGTGGTGGTTGGCATTTCCGATTATTTGAATGTGGGGATCGACAAACTGTCTTTCGCACACCGAGACGCTGAACAATTTGCCGATTATCTCAAGTCACCTGCGGGAGGTTCGGTGCCGGCAGAGCAAATTATTCTTTTGCAAAATGAAAAGGCAACATTCAGTGCGATATATGATGCGCTCGATTGGTTGGTGGATACCTGTCACGAAAATGATCTGGTTTATTTTTATTTTTCAGGTCATGGCGATATGGAAAACAGCACGATCTACAAACTTGGTTTTTTATTGTCGTACAATACGCCCCGTACCAACTATATCAACAATGCGGTGCGTATCGAAGATCTCAACAACTATGCCAATACCCTTTCTGTTAAAATCAAAGCAAAAGTAATTCTCATTACGGATGCATGTCACAGCGGCAATCTGGCAGGAAACGATTTTAAAGGCAATTTGCTGGTAGGCGAACAATTGAAAACGATTCAAAACAACGAAATACGCATAACATCGTGTGCGCCTGACCAACTTTCCGTTGAAGATGCGAAATGGGGTGGTGGTCGCGGTGTATTTTCTTATTATCTGTTGAACGGTCTATCTGGCCAGGCAGATGCAAAAAAGGATGGAGCGATATCCGTAAAAGAATTATCAGATTATTTAACCGGTGCGCTGCAAACTGATCTTGTGCTGAAAGAACGAAATCACATACAGACGCCTATAATCAAAGGGAAAAATGACTTTCAGTTGGGCAGTGTTGTTCCGAACAATATTGTGCAAACCAACCTGAGCGGTACTGCCCCTGATGCTGTGGCTTTACCGCCATTGCCCAAAAGTCAGATGGCAAAGTTTTTTGAATTAATGAATGGAAGCGCGTTTGAAAAACTATGTAATTTCGACGAATTGCATCGGCAACCGCGCGAAAAAATTGCCGAAGTTTTTCTAGACCAGATCAGTGCGGCACTGAACACGTTCGACAATTCGGTGATCACGGTTTTTACATCCGATCTTGAAGAAATGGCGTCATTACCTTCTCTCATTGCATCAAATGCTGATGCCCGCCGGCGGTTTGAGAAAAAGATGGTGGAACTGTTTATCAGCAGGGGACAGACGATCATCAATCAATATTTGAGCGGCGACGATGCCGAACTCGAACGCAGACGGTATTACAACGCGTTCACAAATGATTATACGGTGTATGCAAAAATGTTTGACCTCGCACGTAAACTCATCGAACCGCAATCGCCGCTTTCGAAGATACTGGCGATCAAATATCATTACTTTAACGCAGTGTCGTATCGACTTAAAATTTTTACCGAAGGCAAAAGTGATAGTTTATTAAAGGAGGCGTTAAAGGAGCAGCAGATCGCATTATCGCTTGAAGAAAATGCGGCTTACATTTACAATGATCTGGGTGTCATTTATCAAATGTCCGGCGAAGGGCTACTTGCGGAGCAGCATTTTTTAAAGGCAATTGATATAGCACCACGATGGATTATTCCGATCACCAATCTTGTGAATGTTTACCACTTGATGGGCAACTATGAAAAAGCGTTGCAAATGTCCGCGAAAGCCGATTCTATACAACCCAACTATTATGGTAATCTGGTAAAAACCGGTATGGTTTACGAGAGAAAACAGAATTACCTCTTCGCTGAAGAATGCTTTCGCAAAAGCATCGCCTTGAACAGTCGACATTACCTCCCCTTCGAACATTTGGGAAATATTCTGCTGAATACTAACCAGTATGTATTGGCCGACAGTTTTTATTTTGAAGCTGAATTGCGTAAAAGAGGGTTTAATGGATATTTTACATCAAAAATTGACCCCGAAATCGATGTGGCCAGCCCCAGATTCTATATTCCGGCCGTTTGCAGTTTTCCCGACAAGATCAACGACAATGATTTGATTACATTGTTTGTAAAGGCGAAGCAGAGTAAAATGAATGATCCGGCTGAATTCGAACGCTTGATGAAAAAACTCATCAGTATTGATCCGCGCAATCCACTGGCGTTTCACTATTTGGGCAAATTTATGTGGGAACAACAACGTCGTGCAGAAGCAGATATTATGTTGAATCTGGCAATCACTAACTATCTCGATACGACTCGTTTTGCGGCTTATGTGAGTCGGTACGAAAAATTAATGACCCGAAAGGACTCTTGTATTCTGAGCGATTTTGTTAAGAGTCATTACGAACCACTTGAGGATTACTTTATCCTGGCTGATGTATGCGAACAATGGAATCATGTATCGGAAGCAGAAGATCTGTACCGCAGGGTAATGGCGCTTGAGCCACAATATGCCGGCGGGTATGTTAAGTTATGGACACTGTATGAAAAGCAGAAAAGATACCGTGATGCTGAGTCGGTATTACAACTTTATCGTCCGTTGTTTAAAGACGGCTTGTCGCAAATGAACGCATTTTATCGTCGGATGGTTAAGGCGCTGCCCGAATCGGGTGAATGGTTTTATTCGGCTGGAAATTTTCATTATTTCGAATCAACACTTCATCCTGAAGCCTATACAAATGATGTGTTCAACAATTACATTGATGCGGATGCCACAGGAGGTGAGCGTGATGTATTGGGTGGATATGAAGAAATTGAAAGAGGTGAAAATGAGCATTTTTACCTCTTTCTACCGGGTACAAATGAAATGACTGTGAGTGGCGAAAAGGTCAAAAAGCCCAGGAGACGAGCAATACTTTATTTTCAGCAAGCAGTAAAATTTTTGACCGAAAGGGAAACGCTCGCCGATATTGAAGCGAAAATCGGCGATATGTATGCCGCTTTGCACAGTCCGGCTGATGCTGCAACGCATTACCAGCGATCGAGTAGTTTGCAAGGCAGCAATGCCAGTACCCGGCTGAAACTTATCGATAACTGGCATGCAGTATTTTGTTACCGTGATGCCCAAAAGCAACTCGATACACTCTGGGATCGCGCGGAGATCAACTTTCCTAAAATGCTTTTGCTCGCCCGTTTTCGCATTCATTCGGGTGCTCTCGATCAGGCAGATACTGTGCTGCGTTTCGCGAAAACCATATATCCTTATCCTGTGCCGGAACTCTATCAACTGAATGGTAGACGCTATATGTTGTCGAAAAGGTACGCAGAAGCTTTACCTTGGTATGAAAATTATATTCAGACATTTTCGGTTGATCCCGAAACGTATTACTCAATGGCTAAAATTAATTTTTTAACCGGTAAGAAAGAGCAAGGGTATACATACCTCGAAAAATCAATCCGGGCTGGGTTTAACTGTTATTGGGTTTTGCTGCGCGATAAAGTCTGGGACGAAGAACGGAACACAGAAAAATGGAAGTTGCTGACACGCGACATTCACCACAAACGATTTACAATGGTACCACCTCCTACAAACGAATAAACTTATTTTTCAATCCGGAAGCAGGGGGTTTGGTTGCAGATATTTTGTGGAATATACGGTTTGTCGCAATAGGTGCGCAAGGCTTTTTGATAAGTTAAGCGTTGGGTTTCTAACAAAATATCATACCAGGTTGGGGCAGTAGCCGCCTCACGGTTTTTGAGTGCGTAAGCATTTTTGCTGCATGAAGTTTCAACAGTGT
>CAZFKA010000067.1:0-8676 GCA_964519155.1 uncultured Bifidobacterium sp.
ATATACTACTGTGATGTCTTTATATTCGGCACCGACTTTGAAATTTTTATTACAGGCGGATCCCAACATCAGCATGACCCCAAGAAAAAAAACGAACTGCTTCATATCAGCAAATCTAAACAATTTTTACATACAGCCATACAAGCAGTCCTGATTCGCTGTGAAATTCATCTTTTATGTCACCAGTACCCCTACAGCCCGATCGAACGCACTACCTGCGGCGGAATGAGTTTGAGGAAACTTGATCGTGCATGAACAAACATCTTTTGCTTTATGTACTTTTGCCCAAAAAAATCAGTATGAATATTGTGCACGTGATGAAAATGGCCATTCAAGAGGCTGTGGCAGTGCTTTTTTTGCAGGATGTAAGCATAGACGATTTGCAAATCAACGAAACCAAACCCGAATTTACCGGTGATTATACGCTCGTGACCTTTGCATTGAGCAAACGGCTGCAAAAGCGACCAGATGAAATTGCTGAGCAAACCGGAGCCTATCTGGTGCAACATAATTCATTATTTACCGCATATGAAGTCATCAAAGGGTTTTTAAACCTCACCATCAACGAACAATACTATCTTGATTTTTTGCATCTGCAATCGCAAAATACAGCTTTCGGCATAGCGGATCTGCCAGTTCAAAAAATAATGGTAGAATATTCGTCACCCAATACCAATAAGCCTTTGCATTTCGGACATCTCCGAAATATTTTTCTGGGACATTCCGTAGCGGCCATCCTGAAAAATGCAGGACAGGAAGTGGTTAAAGTCAATCTGATCAACGACCGCGGTATCCATATTTGTAAAAGTATGATCGCCTGGCAATTATATGCCGAAGGTAAAGAGCCACATGATCTGCATGTAAAAGGAGATCATTTTGTCGGCGATTATTATGTAAGGTATAATAATGAGTACAAACGTCAGGTGAAGCAATTGACCGATGAGGGTATGAACGAAGAGGAAGCCGAAAAGAAAGCACCGATACTGTTGCAAGCGCAGGAAATGTTACGGCTATGGGAAGCCGGTGATGAAGCAACCCTTACGCTTTGGCGAAAAATGAATGATTGGGTGTATGAGGGATTTGATGAAACTTATCGGAAATTGGGCATCACTTTCGAAAAGACGTATTATGAAAGCCGTACCTATCTGCTGGGAAAATCAGTGGTTGAAAGGGCGCTTGCCGCCGGTATTTTGTATCAGAAAGATGATCGCTCAGTTTGGGTTGACCTTACTGATGCTGGTCTCGATCAAAAACTGTTGTTACGAGGCGATGGCACCTCTGTATATATGACGCAAGATATTGGTACAGCGATATTGAAGTACAATGATTACCAGATCGATCGGTCGGTATATGTGATTGGTGATGAACAAAACTATCACATGCAAGTGCTGAAAATTATTTTGGGGAAATTGCATTATCCATTTGCCGACGGTATATATCATCTCAGTTATGGTATGGTAGAACTCCCCAGTGGTAAAATGAAAAGTCGTGAGGGAAATGTGGTGGATGCTGATGACATGATCAGCGAAATGATGCAAATCGCGCAGAAGAATACAGAAGCGCTCGGCAAAGTTGAAGGATTTGCACCAGCCGAACTGAATCGTTTGTATCTCACATTGGGATTGGGGGCACTAAAGTTTTATTTATTGCGCGTTGATCCCAAAAAGAAAATGATCTTTAATCCGGAAGAGAGTATCGACTTTCACGGCTTTACCGGCCCATTTGTACAATACTGTCATGCACGAATTTGTTCGATATTACGGAAAGCTACAGCGGAAGGAATCAACGAAAATTTTGTTCCCGAAACCATTATGTTGACCCGGCTTGAAAAAGATTTGCTGAAAATGCTGGAGCAATTTCCTGCAAGGCTTGCGGAGTCGGCGCAGGCAATGGATCCATCAATGGTCTGCGGGGCAGTGTATCAGGTGGCAAAAACATTCAACAGTTTCCTGGTCGATCATTCAGTATTGAAGGCAGAAAACGAAAATACGCGTGGTATGCGTTTGCAAATTTGCCAATTAAGTAAACAGGCTATTGCACACGGACTTTTCTTGCTGGGGATTGATGCACCCGAACGAATGTAGAACGAATTAACGCCCTTTGATGTAGTTGTTCAATTCGGTTTTTGAACTGCTGAATGAAAAAATATTCACGATTTTGAAATAGCTGTTCGGATCGGTGCAATGGTCGTACGCATACTTGGCAAACTCAAGTTTGGAAGCTTCAAAACCGAAAGCCTGACACATGCTGCTGATCTGATTCGTATTTAAACAATTGGTAGAGGCAATTTGTTTGGCAATATCCAGCCGGGTTTCATCAAAACCTTCGTTTTTCAATGTTTTGAGCGCATCATCAAACGACATCCTGTCCATCGGATAAGCGTTGAAACAACCCTGTGCACGCTGATCGTTTTGCGCATAATAATGATTGTTCACGTCCTGTCGGCGCATGCGGTCTGTGGGGTTTCGATTTTGATAATTATTGTTGTAATTATTATTGTTGTAATTATTGTTGTTGTAATTATCATTATAATCGTTTTGGCGATAAGTATTGCGATCGTCATCGACACGTACGTTGATATTGACACCACCGCCGTTCATTTGCATGCCCACGCCGCCGTTACCGGTATTGGCCGAAAAGCCGGGGCCGGCAATGATCATACCCGGATTGCCATATCGATAGACTGCACAATTCGATGGCCTGATCATATTCTGCTGGGCAGGTACAAAAGAAAAAAAGCGAAGTGTTGCCTTCCCGTTTTTATCTTTCTTTATTTTGTAGGTCACATCCTGCATCACGCCATTAGCATCGCTCAGCATTAGCATATTTTTTGAAATTTCTTTCAGAGATGGGTCCTCAAATACGATCTTACAATTATAATACGGTTGTGGCAATTCCTCCAGTCGGATATTGGTTTGAGCCACATCGTTTTGTCTTTCACCATTCAAAATGAGAAAAAATTTATTGCCATCTTCTGAAAAGATAGTCAAATTAGCGGTAGGCATAAACTGTGCGTTGGCCAGACTGAATGACAAAACACAAATACAAAAGGTAAAAAGGGTACGCATGAGAATTTTTTTTTTGACAACCAAAAATAAGGGCTGCTTTGGAAAAAAATCCAAATTCCGCTGTATTAACATTTCTACAATCGATTACCTATAGCATAATTGACCTGAGTTCGCCTGACGAATCATTTTTCGGTTTTGCGCTCGGCTGACCAGAAAGTGACACAGTAGCAAATCAGGAAACACATTATTTTCCGCTAAATGCCGCTTTCCTTTTTTCAAGAAATGCACCAACTCCCTCACGCATATCGTCTGTGTCGAAACATTCGCCAAACAATCTGATCTCTGTCTCGTATCCATCCCCGCTACCGGCCTTATTGATACAGGCAATTGTTCTGCTGAGTGCTAGCGGAGCTTTCGTATTGATGGTGTTTAAAATTTCTGTACATTTTCCGATCAGTTCTTCGGGAGTCGTTACATAGTTGACCAAACCCATAGACAAAGCTTCCTCTGCCCCGATCAATTTGGCGCTCATGCACAATTCCATAGCCCTGCCTTTGCCTACCAATGCGGTCAAGCGCTGCGTGCCACCATAACCCGGTATCAACCCCAGATTGACTTCTGGTTGCCCGAATTTAGCATTGTTTGATGCCAGTCTGAAATGACAACTCATTGCCAGTTCGCAACCGCCGCCTAAGGCAAACCCGTTTACTGCAGCAACTACAGGTTTAGGGCAATTTTCGATCTTATCAAATACCTGCGACTGTCCTGTTCGGGCGAGAGCAGATCCACCCGCACTGTCGAGCGACGTAAATTCGCTGATATCCGCACCGGCCACAAAGGCTTTGGCACCGGCTCCGGTCAGCAATACGCTTTTAATATCCTGATTTTGATAGACCTCATCCATTGCAGCACTGAGGTCAGCAATAACATCCTTGTTCAGGGCATTCATTTTGTCCGGACGATTAATCGTGATGGTCGCTATTCCGTTGTCGACAGTAAATAGTAAAGTGCTTAATTCCATATTGTGTGTTTTCTGTTTTACATTTTAAAAAAATCCGGCTCTCCTTAGCGATAGCGCAGCATGAATTGGTCGTCGATATTTCTGGTGTCAGCGCGTGCTTGCATCATTTCCTTATTTTTCACTAGCTCTTCGTTTACCCACCTCCGATTTGATGTAGTCGGCAATCTCCTGTGTCGGGGCACCCGGACTGAATAATTTACCCACCCCCATATCATTGAGTGTCTTCATGTCATCATCAGGAATAATGCCGCCTCCGGTGAGCAGAATATGCTGGAGATTTTGCGCCTTTAATAAAGCCAGTATTGCCGGAAAAACCGTGTGATGGGCGCCCGACAAGATACTCACCCCAATGGCGTCAACATCTTCCTGCAAGGCAGTGCTGACTACCATTTCAGGCGTTTGGCGCAAGCCGGTGTAGATCACTTCCATACCGGCATCGCGTAAAGATGCTGCAATCACTTTGGCTCCACGGTCGTGGCCGTCAAGACCAACTTTCGCAATGAGAACCCTTATTGGACGTTCGTGCATATCAGCTGAAAAAAGTTGCGCAAACGTACTAATTAATCACTAGAGTGCGAATATTTTTTTCGCTGATCCTTTTGCTTTGACGCAATGCAAGACTGATTTTTTTTTTGCAGCCCACTACTGCAAGGAACATAATTTTTGCTAACCAACGCTTTTTTTTAGCCGTCTTTAAGCGAAACACACGAAAAATATTAACTTTACTCATTGCGGCAGGGAACTATTTCACATGCCGCCATTAAATTTTCTGCTATATGCGCATCAAAAATTGTACGCCCACCAAAATTTTCCTGCCATTATTTTTCTTTTTTGTCGCTTTGTCGCAAGTACAAGCGAGGCCAAACGGTGTCTTAAAATTCGTTGAAAATAAAAAGCAGTGGAACCCGGCCGTATTGTATCGGGCCGACATTCCGGGAGGCAGATTGTTTTTTACAAACAAAGGAATTCAATATTCGTATTACAATGCTGACGATCTGGAAACAATACACGAAAAGCGACATGAGGATTATTTCGGTGCTTATAAATTACCGGTGCATTGTTATGCCTACAATGTTCAATTTCAGCAGTATAATCCAAACGTACAAATCAGTGCCGGCGATAAACTTCCGTACTACGAAAATTATTTTATCGGCAATGACCCGGCGCAGTGGGCAGGAAATGTTGGGGTATACCAAACAGTTCAGTACAGTGAATTATATACCGGTATTGATCTGATTGCTTATAGTCGTGAAAATGCGTTCAAGTATGATTTGCTTGTTAAGCCGCAAGGGGATGTTTCGCAAATCAAATTCAAATACGAGGGCATTCAACCGAAATTGCTTCCGAACGGTAATCTCCAAATGAATATAGGCTTCAATACGGTTGAAGAATTGGCTCCCTATTGTTACCAAATGATTGGGGGGAAGAAGGTAAATGTAAAAAGCAACTATGTGTTGAATGAACAGGGAGAACTTAGTTTCACTTTCCCTGAGGGCTATCGTCGAGATTTGGAACTGGTGATTGATCCTGTGCTGGTTTTTGCCACCTATAGTTCTTCTACTGCCACAACTTATGGCTTTAGTGCCACCTATGACGCAGCAGGAAGTCTATATGCGGGTGGTGAATGTTTTGGGGTCGGTTGGGTTGCCACACCGGGTGCTTTTCAGTTGGCCTACGGAGGCGGCGTAGATGCAGGAATCAATAAATACAATCCTTTAGGAACAGGTGTGATGTATGCGACCTATTATGGTGGTGCCGGACAAGATCTTCCCTCGAACCTCGTGGTCAACGCGAATGGTGAACTGGCTATAATGGGATCCACCTCATCTGCTAATCTCGCAGTAACGCCGGGCTGTTATGACAATGCGCTGAATGGTTCCAGCGATGCATATGTCGCCCATTTTAATGCCACCGGCTCAGCCTTGATCGGAGCGACTTATATTGGTGGAAGTGGAGCCGATGCACAGAATTTAGCCAGCCTCAGTCCGAACTATGGCGATTGGTCGCGTGGAGAAATTTATTATGACCAAAACAATGATATTGTAGTAGCGGGTAGTACCCAATCGGCTGACTTCCCCACCACAGCGGCAGCCTATCAGGGCACTTACTGTGGGGGTACGCAGGATGGTTGTTTTTTTAAATTGAATACTACTTGTTCGAATCTGATATTCAGCACATTTATTGGGGGTGCGCTCGAAGACGCTGCTTTTTCCATCGCGAAAACCAGCGTCGGTAACTGGGTATTGTGTGGCGGAACCAAAAGTTCAAATTTCCCTACAACCCCAGGGGCCATTACCCCTGCCGCCCCGGGTGGTACGGATGGTTTTGTGGTCGTATTTAATAATGCAGGTTCAGGTTTGGTAAGTTCAACTTTTATCGGTACCCCTGACTACGACCATGCATTTAAAGTGCAGGTAGATCCGAATGACACCGTGTATGTATGTGGACAAACACAAGGGCCGGCCTTTCCGGTATCGCCCGGAGTATATACCAATGCCAACAGTACCATTTTTATACAAAAGCTTGATCCATCGCTTACGGCCACGGTATTGTCGACACGCATCGGTCAGGCGACCAGTCTCGTTCCTACCGCATTTTTAAAGGATAATTGTGGGAATGTTTATTTTTCAGGGTTTCAGGCGAACGCCGGATTACCCCTTACGCCCAATGCTTATCAGGTTAACCAGGGCGGGTTTTGGCTGAGTGTCCTTTCAGGCGATTTTACCAATCTGGTATATGCGACGTATATGGGTGTTCCGGGCGATCATGTAGATGGAGGAACTAGCCGATTCGATCCACAGGGTATCGTTTATCACTCCGTTTGTACGATTAGTGCGAATCAATATCAAAGTCCCGGTTGCTATTCCGCAACAAATCAGGCAGCAAGTTGGGATGTTGCCAGTTTCAAATTCAACTTCGAACTATCAGGTGTGGTCGCAGATATGTCGATTAGTCCAAACGATTCAGGATGTGCACCCTATACGGTCAATTTTGCCAATCAGTCGCAATTCGGACTCTCTTACAAGTGGTATTTCGGTGATGGAGATTCTTCGGCTCTGGCTTCTCCTTCGCATACCTATCTCACTGCCGGAACTTTTAATGTAATGTTGGTGGCTTACAACGCCAATACTTGTATTCCAAGCGATACAGCCTACACAACAGTGAAAGTAATTCCCAGTGTAGACGCGTCGTTTATTACGAAAATTACGTTGGGTTGTGTAGATGATACGGTGGATGTGCGGCTGAATGATACGACACAGAACGCTTTGTTTACCTGGAATTTTGGCAATGGTGGCGTTGGCAATGGAGATACCTCATTCATGTATTATATTAATCAGGGAATTTACACCATCACCTGTTATGGCAGCAATGGATTTTGTTTTGATACGGTACAGCAGGTTATCGATCTGAATCATCCGATTGAAGCCCAGTTGGGAGGTATTCCTGACACGATTTGTGTGGGCGAAAATATTACAGCCATCAGTACTTCTATTCCGGCCAATGGTGTTTTGACCTATGACTTTGGAGACGGCACCATTGTGAGCCCGGGTGCTATTGTTCAACCTCATTTGTATACCGCCTCGGGCACCTATGTGATCAAACTGACGGTTACCGATACCTTGGGATGTACTGATGTAGACACATTTAAAATTTATGTCGACAAAACAGGGTTTGCTTTCTTTAGTATTTCCGATTCCACCTTATGTACCGGACAACCCGTTTTTATCAGAGACACGATGGCTTCGCATGCGGTGTGGTTTGAATACGATATGGACGACGGAACCCATGTGGTTGATGTTCACAATCCGCAATATTCATGGACACAGGGAGGAACCTACAATATTACCTTGACGGTCAATTATCTGAAATGTGCCCCGTCGACGCAAATCCGCACCGTTTGGGTACAAGATTATCCGCAGGTCAGTTTGGGCCCCGATACCGCTATTTGTCCGGGAGTGACAGGTGCGATATTACTAAGCGATTTGCAAAATCCTACAGCATTGCATCAATGGAGTACCGGCGAAACGGCGAATAGCATTACCGTTACCGAACCGGGGCATTATTGGGTAAGGGCAAGCAATGGCGAATGCCAAAGTGCAGATAGTATTTGGATAAGAAGAGATTGCTACCTCAATATCCCTAACTCATTTTCACCCAATGGTGACGGGTTGAACGATTACTTTCTGCCACGCGAACTTCTTAGCAGCGGTCTGCGATCATTTACCATGAATATTTATAACCGATGGGGTGAAAATATTTTTACAACATCGAGTGTCGATGGTCGAGGCTGGGACGGAAAATACAACGGTGTTCCGCAACTGATTGGCACTTATGTGTATGTGATCGACGCGGAATTCGATAATATGCTTAAAAAGACATTTAAAGGAAATGTGACGTTAATGCGTTAAACAATGCTTTTTCCTGTTTGATAAGCCCCTTGACCGTTTCAAACTATTTAGCTGCACCCCTGAAAAAATTGTGCGCTGAAAAGGAAACTATTTATTCAGCCAAAAATTATTCGGCAAACGAGCATTTTCTGTTGCATTAGGATGCCCTGCCTTGTATTTTTTTCATTAACGCAAAAATGATTTGGAGTGCCGGCAATTCCAACAAGATAAAGTGCCAGGGCTTAACATCCACTAAGTA
>CAZFKA010000067.1:8686-13728 GCA_964519155.1 uncultured Bifidobacterium sp.
AGGGATTCGCGGCTTGATAAGTACTCGCTTCCACAAAGCATGCATAGAATATGGGAAATATGATCAGCAGCGCAGTCGATAAGGGTACAAACACTTTTACAATAAATGACTTGCTCGCCTTACTGTTCCAAATGATGGCAAAGCCACATACGATGATCAATAGCAGAAAGGCAGCTACTGCAAAACTGGTCGCCAGGAAATCGCTTCCATCAAGCGCAACAAAATAATATAAACTGAATAAGGCTATCAGCATTCCACAGACGACCACGCCAATCAGTATTTCACGAATATGTACGTATTTCAGCATCAGCAAGATGTAGGCGAAAATCAGGGACAAAAAAACCCACAACCAAGCCATTTCTGTATTTACCTGAGCGCTGCCGGTTTTCGATTCGAGGGCTTCGACATTTCTGACCATCGTTTCAAATTTTTGCAGATCCACCGAATAGTATTCTTTCGGTAAGTTTTCCGGATTCAGTTCCTCCTCTATGTTTGGAGGGTTCTCCGCCTCTGCAAATTCGTCGTTAAAGCGAGTATACATCTGCTGATGTTCTTTGATATCTTGTCGTAAACCGGTTGCGGCCATTTTTGCCGGATCAAACTTGCAACTGATCTTGTATTGTCGGCAAATATCCACTACGTCTTGCAACGCATGTTCAATGGCTTTCGCATCACGGTTTTTTTGCCATTGATGAATTTGAGGGGCTATGGTGGTGAAAAAAATACTGTCGGTTTGCGGTGACCGATCTGCTTGGTTCGTATACGTATGCTGACTTTCAATATACAATGAACTAAAATTGTACAACGAATATTCAGCAAGTCCATATACCGATGCAACATCCACGTATTCGGTAACCAGGCGGGTAGATCTGCAGGAATCTTTTTCGTCTCGCCGGGTATGTCCAAACTGATAGACGTGATTGTTCAGCACCACCCAGGGCTTTGATTCATGAATGCCGTGCACAACTTCTTTTGCCAAATCAGATCCGATCATAATATTACTCAGTTCCTCAGCAGGAAAAGGTGCAGGGTAGGAGCGGTTTTTAATATGATACTGTTCAATTGATTCATACATAAAGGGATAGGCAAGATTGATTGCTTTGATTTGTGTACCTAATACTTCGGCGGGGAGTATTTTGCGCATTTTGAATCGAATACCATTTTCGAACGAAATTTGTACCGTCACAAATACGAGCATGATCAACGATAGCTGCCCATACACACGCCAGAAGTAAAAACGAGGCAACGGATAAAAATGACGAAACGGATTGTGTGCAAAAAACTGAAAAGAAAAATAGATCAAGGCCATGAGACAACAAATCAGGTAAACACTGAAGTACTGTACCTTGAAAAAATGTTCTCTGACATTGTATTCCTTCATCATGTCAAGATCGAGGTGCCAATAGCCCAACACGAAGAAAAGGCAATGCACAGCCCCACCAATCAGTAGCATCCAAATAAGCCGGGTATTCCAAAGCGTTGGAAAGCGTTCAAGCAGGAATGAATTGATGCGATGATAGATTTGCATAATGATGTTGCCTTACTGGTTGAAAAATCGACGGGTCGAAAATGAAATATCCCTGAAATATTTGATATGAATTTGCGCCTGGGTCAACTGTTGTAGGAATGAACCGGCATCGCACGATTGCAATTCAATAAAATAATTGCTTCCCAAAAAGCGAATATCAACAAGCGTGAAAGCATGCAAGGCAGCCATTAATTCCTCTTTCGAGTTGCTGATCTCGATCTCGGCGACAAAATTTTGCTTGCTTTCCATTGCCTGATCCCGCAGTTTATTAAAGCTCGACGGCATGCCGTTTTTGAGGAAGATAACTTCGTCAGATACTTTTTCAACCTCGTATAGCTGTTGCGAACTGAGTACGATACCCAATGGACAAACTAAACTTTTGCCCAGCATCCGCAAATCTTCAAGAATCAATTGTTGCGATAGAATATCCAGATTGCCCAACGGTTCATCGAGCAATAATAAAGTAGGCTTACGCAAAAAAGTTCTTGCCAGTTCAAATCGCATTTTATACCCTGACGATAATTCACTCCAGCGATGATGTCTGAATGTCCAGAGGCCAAAGCGGATGATCAGCATCAGTACCCATTTTTCATTTGCTGCCGGTGCTATACCATAATGTGCAGCTGTCAGTTTGAGGTTATCGATCACACGACCATACCAGCGTGGGGTCCGTTGTGGAATATACGTAAGCTTGGTTCGCAGTTCATAATCATTTTGCCCCGCCCGGGCAAAGGGAAAACTAAGTTGTCCGTCTGTCACACGCAGGTCTTTCGCCAGCATGCGCAATAGGGTTGTTTTTCCGTTTCCATTTTCGCCAACCAATCCGATCATTTGACCAGAACGAATCTCCAGCGAAATGGGTCCGAGGGTGAACGTTCCTTTGCCATAGGCTTTGCTTATCCGATCAGCTTTCAGCAGAATCTGATTGTCGATAGCCTGTAAAATTGTCTGGTTTTGTAATTTTTCGATGAGTGCATTCGCTCGCTCCCTAAAACCGGAATGATTGTCGGGATTATTTTCTTGCCAGGCAGCAAGTGCAATCGTTTCAGAAAAATTAGTGGTATCGGCCGTGTCTAAAACAGCATCAACGAGCATTCGGTAGGCAAGCGATTCATTGCCATTGTCAAAATGATACCGGATATCCGCCAACTTGTTGTGGAAAGCACTCATGCAGGAATAATTGTTTAAATGTAAAATTAAATTACAAAGCAAAGTGTTAAAATACAGCAGACGATCTTATCCAATGCGTAAATGCCGGCGAAACACGTGCAATTGACGCCTTAAAAGCATGTGTATATCCTCTCTTTGACTGTTTTCACACTTTGCCCTACATTTGCTGCTATGCAGGAATATTTGAAATCGCTGAACGAGAACCAGCGTGCTGCTGTGTTGCACACCGAAGGACCGTTGATGATTGTTGCCGGCGCAGGATCTGGTAAAACAAAGGTGTTGACCAGCCGTATTGCTCACCTCATTCATCTCGGAGTAGATTCATTCAGGATACTGGCACTGACGTTTACCAATAAGGCCGCAAAGGAAATGAAAGAGCGTATCGAGCATATGCTGGGTAACAGTGAAGCCCGTAATTTGTATATCGGTACTTTTCACTCTGTATTCTCCCGTATCCTGCGCGTGGAAGCTGAACGTCTGGGGTATCCGAGCAATTTTACCATTTACGACACTGACGATGCAAAAAGTGTGATCAAAACCATTGTGAAGGAAAAAAACCTCGATGAGAAAACATATAAACCTTCTATCGTTTATAATCGAATTTCGAGTGCTAAAAACAGTTTGTATACCTACCGCGAATACATGGCTGATGCCGATATTCAACAGGAAGATGCGCGAAGTAACCGACCAATGATCGGACAAATATTTGAAGCCTACAGCAAACGTTGCTTTAAAAATGGCGCGATGGATTTTGACGACCTCTTGGTCAATATGTATATTCTTTTGTCCAATTTTCCGGAAGCATTGAGCAAATACCAAATGAAATTTCGGTATGTGATGATCGACGAGTATCAGGATACCAATCTCGCGCAATACCATATTGTAAAACTACTCGGCGCTATGCACGAAAATATTTGCGTGGTGGGCGATGATGCACAAAGTATTTATTCATTCCGTGGCGCGAGTATGCAAAATATTTTTCAGTTTCAGAAAGACTACGAGGATGTAAAGATCATTAAGCTCGAACAAAATTATCGCAGTACCCGCAATATCCTCGATGCAGCCAATCAAGTAATTTCAAAAAATGAAAACCAGATCAAAAAAAGTTTGTGGACCGAGAAGGAAAGTGGAGATAAGATCAGGCTCGTGTGTTCGTTTACCGATAACGATGAAGGGAAATTTGTAGCAGATGCGATCAGTGAATTAAAAGTCAGGAATCATCAGCAAAACAATGACATTGCCATTTTATACCGAACCAATGCACAAAGCCGCGCGTTTGAAGAATCGTTACGGCGCAGCAATATAGCGTATCGCATCTACGGAGGGCTCTCATTTTATCAACGCAAGGAAGTAAAAGATTTTGTTGCCTATCTGCGATGTATTGTTAATCAGCAGGATGAAGAAGCCCTTAGGCGCATTATCAATTACCCGGTCAGAGGAATCGGTAATACGAGTCTGAACAAGATATCCGTTTTTGCACAAGACAATGATATTTCATTCTGGCAAGCCCTCAATCAATTGGAAGCAATGGGTTTTAAAGGGGCAACCCTGACAGCACTGCAAAATTTTGTAATGATGATCAAACATTTTCAGGGTTTGCTCGATAAAAAAAATGCGTATGAACTGGCCGAGGAGATCGGAAAACTCAGTGGACTGGTGAAAGAACTTTATGCCGATAAAACAGTAGAGGGACTGGCGCGCTATGAAAATCTTCAGGAATTGTTGAATTCGATCAAGGAGTATACCGAAACACCAACTGAAGACGGAGAATTACTCGATCGAAATCTTGGGTCTTATTTGCAGCAGATTACCCTCCTTACCGATACCGATAATGATAGCGATGGCGAGCAAAATACCGTAAAGTTGATGACTGTACACGCAGCCAAGGGTCTGGAGTTTCCCAATGTATTTCTCGTTGGTATGGAAGAGTCAATATTCCCCAGTATGATGAGTATGTATGACCGCGAAGATCTGGAAGAAGAGCGCCGTTTGTTTTATGTAGCCATCACGCGCGCGAAAGAAAAGCTTTGGATTTCGTTTGCCAATAACCGTTATCGTTTCGGCTCGTTGGTGCAAAATGATCCCAGCCGTTTTATCGATGAATTGCCCGCTGCTATGGTAGACAATAGTCTGGCAGCCAAGCCACGCTTTAATACCCCCAAACAAAAGGGATTATTCGGACAAGAAGCGGCATCTATCCAACAAAAGAAAGTGGTTAACCACACCCAAAGTTCAAGCCATGTAGCTACTGCAAATTTCAAAGCGGCAGAGCCGGGTGCTTTGAACGAAGGAATGCGGGTAGAACATCAGCGATTTGGTTTTGGAAAAATCATCACCCTCGAAG